>JAHQWI010000054.1 GCA_029856085.1 Promethearchaeia archaeon
GGAGAAACATTATTGTTCGTGCCGTCAGTATTTGTAATTGATTCCGTAGCAATCAATATTTCACCATATGTGGCTCCTTTAACAAATTTATTTATGAGGATCTCTGCAACATCCACTGCTAGTGAGATAGACCGCCCTCGAGCGAGTAATCTTACTGGTTGATCGTTCAAAACAACCATAGCAGCCATAACATAGTTTAAGGATTTCTTTCTGCCAATAAAAACTTTTGCATCATCATTTCTAGCCAATTAATACCACCTTTACAATGTTTACGTTAGGAACTACTTATTTACACTATTATTACTTACGTGCTCCTTAATTTTGCTTAGCTTTTGGTAAATTATCAATATGTTGTTACGTTTATTACGTTTATTAGCTTTATTTAGATTTTAAAATTTATCAATTTCTGAATTTTCATAGATTTTTTTTTGAAAGCCTTTGACCATGTTAAAATCTAAATAATATAATGGTAAAACTCCAATTAATTTTCAATTAATAAAAAATAATAATAGATTGTTTCAATTTTAGTGAATTATAAAATAATAATAATGATAAAAACCAATAAATTCCCTAACTACAATTAAATGCCCGTAAATATTACTGATTTTTTGAACAAGAAATCCGATGGATTAAAGAAAAGAGATTTAGTAAAATCTCCGAATTTAAAAACAATCTTCAACGTTATAAATCAACATTTATATGGAAAACTAAAGTATACTGATACAGACACTAGAGCACGTTCGAAACAAATCATAAATCTTTTACTATGTAAGTTAGTCGATGAAGTTTCTAAAAAACCTGAAGAAGAGATGGAATTTTGTATTAAAAACAGTGAATCTCCAGAAAATCTATATTACAGAATCCAAAAATTTTTCGATGAGAATGTCAGGGCAAAATACAAAGAAGTTCTTGATCAAAATGAACAAATTAAACTGACTGAAGAACTAGTTTATTTAATTGTAAGTGAAATACAACATATCTCTCTACTTCGATCTTCTAAAGATATATTCAGTGATGCTTTTGAAATTTTTGTTAGTAAAATTCTAAAGGATGAGGCTGGACAGTTTTTTACACCTCCAAATATAGTAAAATTTATGGTACATTACTTAGATCCAGAGCTTGAAACTAAAATTTTGGATCCTGCTTGTGGACATGGAGGGTTCCTTCTTGAAAGTAAAGATCTTCTATGGAGTAAATGTGAATTGGAAAGTGATAAAATTGATGCTATTTCTAAGTTATATGGTATTGATAAAGACTTATTCTTAGCAAAAATAAGTAGATTATATTTGGATATCCTAAGTAATGGAAAATCTAATATATTTTGTGAAGATTCGTTAGATCCTAAAAATTATAGAGCTCCAGCGAAGGAATTTATAAAGGATGATAATTTTGATTTTATTTTTACTAATCCCCCTTTTGGTGTTAAAATTCCTATTAACGATAGTAAAATCTTAACAAATTATCAATTAGGTCATACATGGAAAAATGTTAGTGGCAAATTTGAAATGCAAAATAAAGTAGTAAAGCAACAACCTCCACAAGTTCTTTTTATTGAAAGATGTGTTCAGTTACTTAAAGACGGAGGGAAATTAGGAATTGTCTTACCAGAAGGAATATTTGGGAATCCTTCAGATCGTTATATTTGGGAGTATCTAATTTCTAATGGCAAGATCTTAGGTATTATTTCATTGGATCAGAATACTTTTCAACCCTATACTTGTAATAAAACCAGTATCCTCTTTTTCCAGAAATTGAAAATGATTCAAAAAGATTATCTAATAGATTTCGCTATTGTAGAGAATGTAGGTCATGATAAGGATGGAAAGATTTTATATAAACTTAATAGAGATGGGAGTAAGAAATTAGATTCTAATGGCGTAGCAATAGTAAATGATGACTTATGCGATCTACACTTAAGATTAAATGAAGCTGAACAATTTAATTATTTGAAAGAACAAAAAATCTTTAAAATTAGCTTCAGTCAAATAAAAAACAAAGTTTTTATTCCTCTTTATTATACTGGAGTGGAAAAAACCTTAAAGAAACTTGCTAATGATGAAAAGTTTGAACTTCTGTCAATTAGGGAATTAGCTGAAAAAAAGTTTATTTATACTAATAAAGGAGGCTACTTACCGCGGGGAGATGAAATAGGTTCTCATCTTTATGGATTAGGTACTATCCCATTTATAAGGACTAGTGAAATTTCCAATTGGGAAATAAATTTGGATTCATATAAGAAAACTAGTGAAGAAGTATATGAACAGTATAAAGAAAAACAAAACATTGAACCAGGAAATATTCTATTAGTTAAAGATGGTGGTCCAAATCTAATTGGTAAAACAGCTTATATATCTGAAATGGATGTGAAGATAATTATACAAAGTCATCTCTTTCAAATAAAATCCTTAGAGAATGATGAATTTATTAACTCCTATCTTCTCTTATATCTATTAAATCTTGATATAGTGCAAAAACAGATTCAAGCAATAACTTTTGTTCAAGGAACTATAGCCACTATAGGAAATCGAATTATGGAAGTAATCTTACCCATCCCAAAGGAGATTTCTAAAAGGAAAGACATTTCAAAATCAATAAAACAGATTATTGATAAAAAGACAGAAATAAGAACAAAAATACAAAACCTATCTTTGGAATCGTTTAATATATAATATTAGAAAAATATATACGATTTTATACAAATCACTTATCAAGATGAAGATTGAAAAATTTTCTATGAAATTATATGATGAAGTGGTACAGCTATGGAAGAAAGCAGGGATTAGCGTGGGATCTTCAGATTCGAAAGAAGAAATTGAGAGAATGCTGGAACGAAATCTTAATCTATTCTTAATTGGAAAAATAAAAGAAAATATCATTGCTGTAGTAATGGGTGGATTTGATGGCAGAAGAGGGTATGTCCATCATCTTGCTGTAGATCCGATACATCAAAAAAAGGGATATGGAAAATTAATGATGCATGATCTAATTAGTGAGTTCCGTAGAATAGGGGTACATAAGATTCATTTATTTATAGAAAGACAGAATCAAGCTGTTGTAGATTTTTATAGTAATTTGGGCTGGCAAATGAGAGATGATCTGATTATGATGAGTTTTATACCTGATAAATCTATGTATAAAATGCGGATCTAAGATAAATTCATATCTTTAAAACTCTGATTTAAAGTACAGCTAATTTTAAAGTTTTAAATATTATTGAAATGAATAATATTTACATAAATAATAAATTTTGAAGTTGAAAGAAAATGCAAGAGGAAGATATACGGTATTGGGATAAAAAATGGCCTGAAGTAGTGCCAAAACATATCGATTATGATGAAATACCTTTAGGAGAGTTTCTGAAAAGAGCAGCTAACAAATATCCTGATTCTGATGTGATATTCTTTGAGGGTTTTAGAATGACATACAAGGAGTTAGATGCTCTCGTTGATCAGTTTGCTACTGGACTTGTAAAATTGGGAATTAAAAAGGGTGACATTGTAGCAATTGATTTACCTAATGTCCCTCAATATGTAATTGCTCATTGGGCAATTCTTAGAATTGGAGCTGTTTCTAATCCAATCCTTCCTGTTAATCGTTATGTGGAAATTGTCCACCAGGTAAATGATTCAAAGGCTAATATTTTGATTATTCTAGATTATTTGTTTGAAGAATATCTTCTTGGGAAGGATCTTACAAAAATGCCTTCACTAAAAAGCATAATCTTAACTGCTACTGCAGAGTATTTACCTAAAATTAAAGCTAAGTTGGGAGTAGCTCTCGGGAAAGTTCCAAGAATGAAAAACTGGCCGGATAAAATAGGAGAGATTACTTTCCATGGGTTTCAAGATATATTACAAAAAGGGTTACCGATTAATGTCCCTAAAGTAGATATTGATGTTACAAAAGAACCTGCTATTTTGATATATACTGGCGGAACAACAGGAGTTCCCAAAGGTGTCATGACATCTCATTATAATATGATTGTAAACACAGAACAAATCGTCACGTGGGCGACTACACAATTACCAGAAATGGCTGAAGTTAGAGGAAAGGGAGGGATGTTATTAGTTGTGCCACTTGCTCATTCCTTTGGTAATATAGGAATGACAGTTTCCATATTTCAAGGATGGAAATTAATTTTACTGCCACGACCTCCAGAAAAAATATCAAAGATTTTAAATGTCATTAAAAAAGAGAAAGCTACATACATGCCCGCAGTTCCTACACTATTTATTAAAATTAATCAAGATCCTGATTCATCTAAGTATAAAGATAAACTTACTTCTCTCATTGCTTGTGTTAGCGGTGCTTCAGCATTACCTTTAGAAGTAAAAAATACTTTTGAAGAAATCACCAGTGCGGTCATTGTTGAAGGTTATGGAATGTCAGAATGTTCACCTATCTTAACCATAAATCCATTTATGAAATCCCTTCAAAAAATAGATACTGTTGGCTTCCCGTTATCAGATACCTTAATAAAAATCGTGGATGCTGAAGAAGGAACAAACCTAATACCACAATGTCCTAATGATAACTGTGAGAATTGTGGTGCAAATGAGCAACAATATATCGGAGAAATATGTGGAACAGGACCACAAATCATGTTGGGGTATCTAGGAAGGAAAGAGGATAGTGAATATGCTCTAAGAAAAGACTCTCAAGGCAAGATTTGGTATTACACTTCAGATATTGGCTGTATCGATAATGAGGGATACCTCCATATAAAGGATCGTAAGAGAGATATGATAAAAAGAAAAGGTCATGCTGTTTTCCCAAGAGAAGTAGAAGATTTAATTTATATGCATGAAGCTGTAAATGAAGTTGGGGTAATTGGAGTTCCCGATCCAGAATCGGGTCAAGAAATAAAGGCATATATTTCTTTAAAACCAGATTACCAAGGAAAAGTTACTAAAGAACAACTAATGGAATGGTGTCAAACAAATATAAGTCCATTTAAATATCCAAGATTAATTGAAGTCGTTCCTGAATTACCTAAATCCGTAATTGGTAAGATCCTTAGGCGAGAATTACGAAAAGAAGATGAATAACGCTTTTTTTATATCTATTTTTTTAATTTATATTAAAATTCGAGAGAGAACCAATAAGAAACAAGGCGTTTTTAAGAGATATTAGAACATTTTTTAAGGATTTCTTCTGCCTTTTTAGTAAATCCGCTAACAATTTCATCAACATTTAGAACTGAATCTATTAAACCACACGATTGTCCTACTGGTACTGCTCCATTTTCAACATCGCCCTCAGTATAGACAATTTCATATTTGTGGAAATCATCTTTAAGATTCTCAATGTTCAATAAGCTCTTTTCATATGTAATTTTTTCTTCTTTTGTCATAATCCCACCATGCTCTAAGCAAAAGTTATTCTTGATTAATCTTATTGGACCAAACCCTCCTGTAGTTATCATAGTATCATTATCTGTAGCTGGAGGAATTAATGCCTTATAATTAGGATGAAATTCACTCTCCTTTGATGCTATGAATCTGGTTCCCATGGCAACAGCATCGGCACCCATTGCTAATGCTGCTGCTATTCCTTCTGGTGTTGCAATTCCACCACAAGCGACGTTTAGCATGTCAGGATATTTTTGGGTTATTTCTTGTACTAAAACTAATGTAGTGATACCCTCGTAACTCTGGTGTCCTCCACCTTCAGTGCCAGTAGCGACAATACCATTACATCCAGATTCAACTACTTTATCTGCAAGCCATAAAGCTGGCGCTACATGAAAATGGTACATTTCGGGACATGTTTTTTGCCACAATTTAGCTGCTACTCTCGGACCTCCAGCACTCGTTAAACCATAAATCATCTGTTCTCTAATTTTTGGATTTTCCTTACGCCATTGCCCTACTTTTCTTAATAAAATCCTATGATCTGTTTGCATTCGAGCAACTCGAATATTAAATCCAAATGGTTTATCAGTTGCTTCTATAACTGTATCAATCTGATCTTTAAAATCTAAAATTGAGTTTTTTCCTTGTAAATTAGCATGACTTATTACCCCTAATCCACCTGCTTCTGATACAGCAATGGCTAACTGAGTTGTATAAAAGGGTCCCATTGGTGCACTAATTATAGGATATTTTATTCCAAATTTTTCGGTAATTCTTGTTTTTATCATTATTTTATCATTCTTATTCAGTTTTCCCCTTATTCACCTTATTTATATTTTAATCATCAATTTTAAAAAGGTTTACTTTTGTATTTATAAATCTTAAACTAATCAATTCTTAAAAATGAATTTTTATTGAGATAATCAAATGATATTTTACTTTGAGATTGATAAAAAATTAAGAAAAAATAGAAAGGAAATAAAATGATTAAAATTTTTGTCCACATTTCTTACAGACATTAACCTTTGAATACATAGGAGAATGGCCAATATAACCTAAAACCTTAGATTTGTCTTCTTCAGTTTTTATATCTTTCCCTACCGCACCACAGCTTGGGCAAATTAATCGATCATCACTCGCAAATTCTGTTGGTGCAGCTGGTTTTAATTCAGTTAATTCGGTTTCAACTTTATTTAAACTAGCTTTTTGTTCTTCAATTACTTTTTCTTTTTCAGAAAGTGATTTTGTAAGTTCATCTATTTTAGAGTCTTTTTCAGAAAGCGATTTTGTAAGTTCGTCTATTTTAGAGTCTTTTTCAGATATAGAATTATTTAATTCTTCTGTTTTTTTAGACAAATCTTCGACCTGTGATTTTAGATCTCCCACTTCAGTACTGAAGTTGTTGTTTGAAGTTGTTAATTCTTTAAATTGATTATCTAACTCTGATATTTTACTCTTCCCTTGTCCTAGCTCAGAATTTAAATCAGAAATTTTTTCTCCTAAATTTTTAATTTCTTCATCCTTTTTTGTTATAGTTGCTTTAAGGTCAAAAATTTCGGCTTCATATTCATTGATTTTATTTTGTAATCCTTTTACAATTTTATCATCTAAACTTTCTGTTAGATCTTTCATTTCATCTTGAGAAATAAAAATAACACCTCTTTTTTTGTTTCTTTTTTATGAACCGTTAATTATACTAGTAAATAAGCGATATGTGCCAAAACGAATTTTAGCAATAATTAATAAATTCTTACATCATCTTTATAATAAAATTAGTATTTAAGCTTTATTTTTACGATATTTTGTGTTTCAAAAAGGAAATTATATCTTAAATGTAACGTGCTTACATATTCTATGAATAAATATTAAGGATTTATATCAGTTTTCGAGACGTCATTAGATCATTCCATCGATATAACGACGTTTCTATCTATCGTTGAATCATACTGAATCATAACAGTTCTCCCAACAATTTCTTGAGTTTCTAATTTTAAGAGTATATTTGATCCATCTTGAACTATTGCAAGAGCCCGACTCCCGTTTTTAAGAGTCCCAATCAAAATTCCTCTCTTAGGTTGCCCTGATCGATTATAGATAATACTATATCCCTCAACTATAAGTTGACCATTCGCTTTTTCAATTGGTTCCGGTAGTGTTTTTTTTAAAATTGATTCCTGTATTTTAGAGTCATCCCGAACACCCCATTGTATTTTAGGTGGTTTTGTTCCATAGATCCCAATTGATTGTTTAGTATTATAACCCCCATTTGCTATAACCATCACTTTTAAGGAAGGGTTGGTACGAATTGATTCAACAGTATTGATAACTGCATGTAAAGAATAATTGCTTAAGGGAGTGCCAAAAAATGGAAGCCCTCCTGTGAGTGTCAAATCACGAGGATCATCGTCTTTAATTCCAAGCTCATTCATAAAGATCTCTACAATAGAAGGAAAACAGCTATATAAGTCAAACTTGCCAATATCATTTAGTGTTAGGCCTGCTTGTTCCAAAGCAAGGCAAGCACTTTCTCTTGTTGCAGGGGAATCATCAAGACGCGGACGCCGATAAATTTCATTAATGTTTTTTAATTCTGCCCCTCCCATTAAATATACCCAATGTTCTTTATCAATACTAAGTAATTCAGCAATTTCCTCACTTGTAATTATTATTGTTCCAGCTTGATCCACGAAATTGTTAGCACACATACGTTTAGTGTAAGGGTATGCAACAAGACGATTTTCAGGAGAGGGTGTTATAATTTCTTCCGCACTAAAATGTTTTTGAGTCCAACTAAAAAGATTTTTTGATGCAATTATAGAAAAGCGTTCTAGAAGCGTTCCCATATATTTCTTGTGTTCCTCAATTGTGCGCCCAGATGATGCTCTTAGTGCTGTTTCGAAAATCGCATATGGAATCGATGGAAATAAAATCCCATACTTTATAACATTTTTCGGGAGAGATTTCACGAAATGCTCTCCATTCATATA
>JAHQWI010000055.1 GCA_029856085.1 Promethearchaeia archaeon
TTTTCTTAATAATTTTGTTTAAATATTTAGCAGTCTCACCTAAAAGTTTAATTTTTTCACCATAATTTTCTTTTCCGTATGTTATGAAGTTATAAGATGAAATTGAAATGATGTGATCGATTATATTAGCCTTTATTGGTAAATGATTAATATCTGCTAAGACAAATTCAAGACTTTTTTTTTCTTTAAGGGTTTTTTTCTTTTCTCTTGCTTTTAATATCATATCAGGTAATATATCGATGCCAATTACTTTAAATCCATTTTCAATCAACATTTCCGAAGAAAATCCTGTTCCACACCCTAAATCTAAAATAAAAAGTGAATCTCCCATTTTTATCCCCTCCTCTTCTTGATCATTCAATTTCTCATCGAAAAGATATTGAATACTTAATAAAGTTGATCTTTTTTGATTTCGCTCCATCCATTTTGAACTATCATATTCATCGGCTTTTTCATTTAAATAATCATTAGGAAATTGGGGCAACTGATTTTTTCTTACCATCTTAACTCATATGTGAATTTTGATTGTGATTTTGATGATCACAAATGTAAAAAATAAGCTCATTTATATAACTGACTAAATTCAATTATATATAGAAAAACTATATTATACTTAATCAAGACAAAAAATTGTACTTAGGATTTGCTTATGTCGGAGAAAGATTTAAGTGAAAATATGAACCAGAAGGAGCAAAACAAAAAGCATGTCATTTTAATTGTGGATGACGAGCCCGACATTTTGAATTTAACTGAGAAGTTTTTAAAATTAGGAGATTTTGAAACCATCACGAGTGCCAACGCTAAAGAAGCCATGAAAGTGGTAGAGGAACGCTACAATGAGATTTCCTTAATGCTTTTAGATGTTATGATGCCGGGAAGGTCGGGTATGGATGTTTTGCGCCAAATGAAAGCAGAGGAGCGTTATAAACATATTCTGGTCGTTCTCTTTACAGTTAAAAGTTTTAATGAAGATATCCAAAAGGGACATGCATTAGGGGCAGATGGATATATTGTGAAGCCTTTTTCGGGAAAGGAATTGCTAAAATATGTCCAAAATATGTTAAGCTAGCTTTTTGAGATTTTTCAATTTCCATAAAAGGCAATTTTACCATTTAAAAATAGGTATTTTTCAAAAATACTATAAATATTTTTAAGTAATTTGAGAAAAATATCTTTAACACCTAATTTTTAGTTAAAACATATAAAAGGAGTTAATAATAATGGTAATGGAAGCTGAAAGTGATAAGATTTCATTTTTTAAGCAATATTTTTCTGTAATTATATTAGCTGCAAACATAATCGTATTTATCTGGCAAATAATGGATCCAACAGGTCAAATGCATATTGAAGCTGCTTTTGTCCCCGCTGATTTTTTTGATGGTAAAAATCTATGGACATTATTTAGTTCAATGTTTATGCACGGAGATATTGTACATATAATAATGAATATGTGGTTTTTTTTTGTGGTAACGGATAACTGTGAACATGCTATGGGGCATATTTTATTCCTATTTACTTACATTGTTGCTGGACTTTTTGGTAGTTTGCTTCACGCTCTAAGTACAATAATTATTCCGGTTTGGGGGCCATTTTTAGCAGACATTCCTTCTTTAGGAGCATCTGGAGCAATATTTGGTCTTATGGGGGTTTATCTGATTTTATATTCGGGTAATAAATTCTATCTTCCATCTTCAACTGGCATGACAATGAGAAAAGTAAGTGCAGGTTATTTTATAATAACCTACTTTATTGCGGAGTTAACATATGCATTAGTATCACTAATGGATCCATTTAGCCTTGGGTCTACAGCACATTTCGCCCATGTTGGGGGATTCATAGCAGGAGCAATTATTGCGGGAATCTTTAAGGCAGTTAAAGGGGAATCCTACAAAAAGAAAAAAAAGTCTTGAAAAAGCTCTATTTTTTTTATATTTTTTTTTTTGTTTAAATGATAATTTTAGCTTTTATCAGCTCGAGCAAGCTCTGCCTTTTTATCCATAATTGTCATATATGTAGCGATAGTGTTCTTGGGTGGTAATGTTTCTTCTTCTTTCCTATATAATTTCATAGCCTCAGAGGTACATGTAGGCACGCAAACTCCACAACCAATGCATCTAGTTAAATCTACATGAGCAATAGCATCCTCCACGTGAATAGCATCCATATTACAGCGTTCCTCACATGTTCCACATCCTATGCAGGAATCTTGATCAACTTCAGCATAATAGTTGGTCGCGAAGAATTGAGCTGGTTCAGGGATCTTTTTCTCATGAGTTAAGATTGCACAACAACATCCGCAGCAGGTACAAATGTTCATTGGCCTAAGTGAG
Source organism: Promethearchaeia archaeon (assembly GCA_029856085.1). GTDB lineage: Archaea > Asgardarchaeota > Lokiarchaeia > Sigyniarchaeales > SOKP01 > Loki-b32. The sequence goes on from JAHQWI010000055.1 coordinate 2,331, forward strand.
TTCCCTGGTTGGAGAACTAATCCATCTTCTTCTGCTTTTCTTAATAGGTCAAGTGCTTCCTCTTTAGTTATTTGTCTAGCAAGGCCTTTCTCTAAATAGGTTTTAGCTGCATTTCTAAATGTAAAACATGATTCAACTAATTTGGTTTTTGTACATGGCTCTCCGATTAATTCTTTAGCTTTTCTACATATACATTCAGCTACAGCAATAGGTTCACCTATAATCTCAATTAGGTTTCTCATATCATCATAAGACGCGATTTTTTGTTCATAATCTATTGTTTCTTCAATAGGAATGACGCGTAATTGAGGAATTCCTGAAGAATTATATTCATCCATAAAGGCTTCATCTACATACTGCTCATGATCATTATAAAATTCCTTGGTAAGTCTACCTAACTGATATTCATACATCCCAATTGCTAAAGCAGCATTAGCATAGTATTTTTCCTCTGTATTTCCAATATTTCTAGAACCGCGATTAATTAAACCCTTTTTTAAATACATTTCATCTAATTTTTGTTCAAGTTCTTCTAACGTTATACCGCTCTTCTTAATCCGTCGATATACTTTTTTCAAGGGTTCAGGTTGGAACTTTAAATGTAGCGCTACTTCGGCTTCCTCAGGGGTAAATAAATGTTTTAAAACCCTAATTTCCACACCAGATTGCGTAGCTGGAAATCCTACGGGCATATTATTTAGATGTTCTTGAAGTCTTCGATACACATCTTTATTTGTATCATTCATAGATTTTTGAAATGGTCAGAATTATAAAAAATTAATCAAAAGGATAAAATTTTTTCTATAATGGATTACTTGAAAACATAATACTTATTATAAAATTCATTAATAGCAATTTAAAAAGGAAAATGACAACTAACATTGTAGTAATCGGAATGGGCTATGTTGGAATTCCAATGAGCGCGTTGCTAGCTGATGTAGAAAGTTTTTATGTTACTGGTATCCAGCGTCGATCAAAACGTTCAGGGTGGAAAATAGAATATTTAAACAGTGGTAAAAATCCTTTCGAAGGAGATGAACCTGGATTAGATGAGTTAATAGAACGTGTTATAAAAAATGGAAAGTTCAAGGTTACCGATAGTTACGACCAAGTTAATAAGGCAGATTATATTTTAGTGGACGTTCAGACGCCAGTTGATGAAAAGAGAGAACCTAGATACGAGTCTTTAAAGGATGTATCAAAATTAATAGCCCCAAAAATGAAAAAGGGAGTGACAGTAATTGTAGAATCAACAGTAGCCCCAGGAACTACGGATAATATTATAAGGTCAATTTTAGAGGAGGGAAGTGGTATGAAAAGAGGGGAAGATTTTTATCTCGTTTTTTCATTTGAACGGGTAATGCCAGGTAAACTTCTTGAATATATAACAGATTTTCCGAGAGTTATTGGTGGTGGATGCGAGAAAGCCAATGAAAATGCTAAATTTCTTTATGGTAAAGTAGTTAAGAAGCAGCTTCAGGTTACTGATACTTTAACTGCGGAATTGACAAAATGTATAGAAAACACTTACAGAGATGTAAATATTGCGTTTGCTAATGAAATGGCATTAGTAGCGGAAGATTTTAATCGAAATATATTCGAGATTATTAATTTGATAAATTACAGACATGATAGAATGATGCACTTTCCTGGTAGTGGAGTTGGGGGCCACTGTCTCACGAAGGATCCATGGTTATTGATGTATGGCCTTCAAACTTATACGTCAAAGAAATTTATCGACCGAGTAAAATTATTACCTTATGGTAGAGAATTAAATGATTTTATGCCAGAACATATGGTTGAATTGATGGAAGATGCTTTAAAAGAAGCCAAGAAACACGATAATTTGAAAATTTCTTTAATGGGAGTTGCATATAAAGCCGATTGCGATGATACAAGGAACACACCGACAGAAAGAATTGTAGATTTCTTGAAAAATAGATACCATTCTCATAATATTGAATATATCGCTCATGATCCCTGGGTTAGAGAAAAAGATTATAAAGAAACTGAATTAACAGCTGATTTTGATGCAGCAGTGAAAAATTCTGATGTTTTGCTGTTTGCTACAAATCATAAACAATACTATTCGATTGATCTTGATGACCTTAAGGAAAAGATGAAGAAAGAGCCGATAATCATTGATGGTCGCAATATTTTTGATAATAAAATCATAAATAGCAAAGGATTTATTTATAGAAAGATAGGAGAAGGGTCAAAAAATAATTTTATTTAAATAAAAAAGATATTGTTTTAATCTCTAGTTCTTGCAGAACCCAAAACTAAATCCTAACATTTTGCGATTTAGTTTCTTGAGATTTAGTCATTATTTGTTTTTTCTGCTTGTTCTTCGTTTAGTTTTTGTAATTTACGTGCTCTTTTATACCACATATTAATCATAGATCAAGTTGTAGTATAACATCCATCATCAAATTCTAAGTCGAGATAATCTTCTTCCATTTTAAAATACCTATTAATATCTTATGTAATCAGAAACGAATGAGAGATTAAAGGATGGCGATTATAAAAGATAAAATTACAAGTTAATAAGTTAATTTTTTATAAAAAATAATTAATTTTTGCTAATTATTAATAAAAAGAAGAAGGTTATTTAATCTCGAATTCTTTGCGGAATTTCCAAGATTAGCTTCTAGCATTTATTAAGCTAAACTTTGAGATTTTTATTATTTTGTCTTGCCTTTTTTTTTGATTGTCTCTTTAATCTTAAATTTTTAATTTTATTTATGATTTGATCGATTGTAATTCAACCGGTATTATATGAATCATTACAGATCGAAGTATGAATCTTATCTTTCCACTCAGACATTTGAATCAGTTAATTGAAAGTTTTTAAATTATATAGTTACTAAAAGAATAAATATATTATTTTTATAGTTAATAGGTTAGAAATAATCTTAGCTTAAATCAAAACTAGATTAGAAATAATATGTTTTGGAATAAATTTTTAAAAACAAAATCTAACCAATATTTAAAATTAGAAATTTCAAAAAAGTGATTTATGTGCTATTTGATTATTGGGATGCGATCCGAGGTTTTTTTAGTTGGGTTGGTGAATCAGCTGCAATCATGATGGTTTTAAGTGGCCTAATGGCAATTACTTGGTTAGGCTTTGAAAAAAAGCGAAGAGGTTCATTTACAAAAAGAAAAGCTGAAGAAGAAGAGTTTGAAGTAACAAAGTTTTTACGGGGATTATCTTATCTTGGTTTAGTACTTGGTATATTCGTTGTATGGTCAGGTGCTATTGGGTTAATCAGGAATATACCTCCAAGTTTTGAATATCGGGATGTTACTGAGAATGCTGCAAATCATTTCACATGTATATTTTTGATCATCATAGGGATTACCATGTTCATGAAGCCAATAAGCGATCTTCCATTGTCTAGTATTATTGGTCTTTTAGCGGGTACAGCTACTGTTATCATAATCGCCCTACTCGTACCTGATTCCGCAGTTGAATTAATTGCAGATGTGATTAATCCAAAGTGGTTACTGGTCATAATATTTATTATAATAACAGTCATCGTTGCACTTACCGTGAAATTCTATGTTGGCGTGTTGAAAACAATATCAAAATTTCTATCTTGGCCGCCAATTGCTTTCATTGTTATGATTTTTTGCTTAGTTCAAGGATTCGCGTTATGGATTTGGGGTGTAAGTATCTTTGGTTTAAATATATTATAATTCAAACACTTTTTTTTAATTTTTTTCATGGTTTCAAAACATATTTATTTCTAAGCGGAGTTACTAATTTTAATAAATAGTAAACATTTAATTAGCTTAAGAACGAGAATATTGGGAATGAAATGGCTGGAATTAAAGAGATAAGAAAAGAACTTACTGAATTAAGAAATAGTATAAATGGATTAACAGAAGAATTGCATGAAACCAGTATCACTATTAGGGAATCTTTAAAGTTGACTTCTCAAACTATTAAAGAAATGAGCAAATCATTAGACGCTACGATGAGAACAATGTCAGATTTGACCATTCAGATGAATATAAGAGAGACGATTTTGAAGAGTCTCGGAATTGATGGGATGATTCCAGATTTTCTAAAAAATCTAAAAAAAAAGAAATAAATGTTAAATTTTTTGTTCTTTTTCCCATCTCGTAAGAACAAAATACGCTATAACAAGTGAAATAACATAAACGAAAGTAATTAATGACCATATAGTAACTTCATTTGTGTTATCATCAATTACTCCCATAATCGCTTTATAAATAAAATAAATACTAAACAGCGCTAATAATCGAATCGTCGATCTTACTTTATCCATGATTCATTATAAACTTATATTGAATAATTAAAGTAATATATTACTTAGAATTAAAAGTATAATATAGAATTAATTTAATTAGATTATTTAAAGGAAGCAAAATCTAATGAAAAATCCCCCAATTTGCTTTATTTGTGGAAAAAGCTGTGTTAGTTCAATGGAAAATACCTACTATTGCATATGTGACGTTGCTATCTGCCATGATTGTATAAACTCTACGAAGAAAAATGATAAAACTTGGGTTTGTCCTCATTGTAAAGAAGAAAATAACCTTGAAGAGAGCAAATTATTTAGATTAATATAATGATCAAATTTTTTCCCGTTTACTTTTCTTTAGAAAAAGATTTGGTCATAACACGATTTAGCCTATGATGAAAATATTTTAAATATGATTTTATCAGAAAAAATGATTAAATCAGAGGAAGACTGAGGCAAAATTGTTACTAAAGTTAAAAATCATATTTACTCAAAAATTTTAGCAAAGATATAAACTATTATAAGCTTTCTGAATTTTAATAATTAAGAAAATTATGCTATGGTAAGGAATTTTGACAGCAAATATTATTTCAAAAGTAATAGAATTAGATAACTGTAATAAGGATTTACTCATAAAAGCGCTGTATACGGTAAAATTTTGGGAAACTGTTAATCCGGCAAAGAAAATAGAAGCAAAATTTATCGCACCTAATGTTTTATATAGTAAAATAACTGATGAAATTGTAAGTATCCCAATTGAAATGGAAGGAGAATTAGTTTTACAGGATGAGGGTGAGCAAGAAGAGGGAAAAGGACGATTAATTGAATTGAATGTTAGGAATAATAAAGATGTAAAAGAACTTGAAGGAAGAATGAGAATTAAGGCATTATCAGATAATAAATCAAAATTAGGAGTATTTATAAAAAGTTTTAAATTAGGGAGTGATTTTCTTAACTTAATTGGAAAGAGCGCAGCGGAGCTTACTTTGAGGAATAAAATAACAGAAATGTTAAGAAATCTGGAACGTTGGATTAGGAATAATTCTTTAAAGGATCTATTATAAAGCTCTCATAGGTTTTATAAATTTACTAAACAGGATTGATATGATTTTATATATTCTACAATTCAAATATGATTGATTAAGGATCTATTGTTAATAGTGAATTTATAAGGTTTAAATCCCTATTTTAATTAAGCCCTAAATTAATATTCTATAATTTAAGGTTTTAGTAATAAGCTTAGAAAAATATTTATTATATAATTTAATACTCGACTAGGTGTTTTAGGATTAACATTTGGGTTATGGAATCTGATTCAGGAATTACTCTAGTGTACAAACCATTCATGGATTTTCAAGTAAATGAAGATCTTGTTTCTGGACTTCTTACAGCTCTAAATCAATTTACTATAGTGGAATTTAAACAAGGAATAGAATCTATTGAAATGGGGGGATTAAGATGGGTTTACATACTAGATAAGGAAACTAATCTTCTATTTATAGGAGCAGATTCTAAAGAAGTAAGTAGTGATACCTTAAGATCGAGATTGGATGTAATACGGCACACTTTTATACAACAATACGCTAATGAAAAAAATCGGTGGGGGAGTAAATGGGCAGTAAATGTTGAAATTTACAAGCCATTTGAAAATGTTATAGATGAATAT
>JAHQWI010000056.1 GCA_029856085.1 Promethearchaeia archaeon
TAGTAATATGAAACAATTTTGTGCTGTTATGGTATATATCACCGGAAACTCAAAAGAAGAAATGGACTTAAAAAGATCTACTATAGAAACAATATATAAAGAAAATAACCTTCAATTGGCTCCAATAATGGGTCAAACAAGGACCTATATGATGGGTCATCCCCAATATACGGCAGCATTTGCATCAGACTGGAGAAAGGGAGGTGGATTCGAATATGTAGGGTCATTTATTCCGTTAGAAAAAATTCCTGAGGCAATCGAAAAAGGAGTGGTAATTTCAGAAAAATATGGGTTGGTTCCATCATTATTGTGCAGATTAATAGGAAGCGGCCATGCGGTTATGTTTTCTGTCACTTTCCCGTTTAATCGAGCAGATCCAGCTGACCGGAAAAATGCTAGAGAAGGTTTAGAAGAAACAAATAAAATGGTGTTGGAAATAGGGGGGGTTCCTTGGAAAACAGAATTAACAGGTCAGAAACTCACTATGGAAAAAGCAGATCCACAATATAAGAAATTATTTAAACGGGTTCGAAATCTGTTAGATCCAAATGGTATAATGAACCCTGGAAATTGGGAGGTGTGATAAATGCTATCAAATCAAAAAAGTCGAGAAGAATTGGGATTAAAATATTATGAACAGATGATACACAGATGTTTTAGATGTGGTTACTGCAAGTTTACAGGAGATTCTATAGATATTAATTGTCCAAGTTATAAAAAGTACAAATTTGAATCTTTCAGTGCGGGCGGACGCATGTGGTTAATTTACGGATTAATGTCTAATGAACTCGAATGGAGTGACCATATGAGTAAAATTCTATATGCTTGCACTACATGTGGAAACTGTGGTGAGAATTGTAAACTCCTGACTCGAAAATTTGGATCGGAATTTGCGGTAGATATAATTGAATTAGCCCGAGCTGAAGCATTTAAAAATGGATTTTGCTCAGAAAAAGCTATTAATTTTGGTAATCATACTGCTAAAGAACATAATCCATACCTTGAAAAACATGAAGATAGATTATCTTGGCTTCCTGATGATTTTAAGAATCCCGAAGATCCAGAAATTGGATATTTTGTAGGTTGTACGTCATCTTACCGTGAAAAAGAATTAGCCAGAAATACCTTTGAAGTTCTCAAGAAAATAGGTGTCAAATTTGCCATCTTTCAGGAGGAATGGTGCTGTGGTTCACCACTCCTTAGGACAGGGCAAAGGGAAACCGCAATAATCCAAGCCCGCCATAATATTGACTTGTTTAAAAATAATAATATCAAAACAATTGTTACTTCCTGTGCGGGTTGTTATCGAACTATCAAGGAAGATTACTCAAGAATTTTCTACGATGAAATTTCTGAAGATAAACTACCATTCGAAGTTCTTCATATTTCAGAATATATCAAAAGGCTACTGGATGAAAACAAAATTGAATTTAAAAAGAAATTAAATGGCAAAAGAAAAGTTACCTATCATGATCCATGCCATTTAGGTCGGCATGCGGGGGTATATAATGAACCAAGAGAAATTATAAAAAGAATTCCCGGGATAGAGTTAGTAGAAATGCGCAAAATTAAAGGAGATGCAACATGTTGCGGTGCTGGAGGGGGTGTTAAAGCGGGATATTCTGAATGGGCTTTAGAAATGGCAACCGGTCGCATTGAAGAAGCATTAGAAACAGGAGCAGAAATATTAATAACCACTTGCCCTTTTTGTGAGCATAATTTCACAGATGCTATAAAAGAGCATAATCATAATATCCAAATCATGGATTTAGTGAATTTATTAAAAGAATTATTATAGAAATTGAAATGAATTAATAATTAAAAACATAAAAATTTGAAAAAGGAGGAAAAAAATGTTTTTAGAAGAAAAATGTAAGAGGGATACATGTGGAATAGCTTGTTTAACAAAATGTTATTATATGGACTATTCAGAGGAAAAAGCGAAAGAAGAATTTGAAAAATTAATAAGAGGTGAACCTTCTCCTATAACATCTGAGTGCATCACATGCTGTGCTTGCACAATGAATTGCCCAGAAAATGCAGATCCCTTTGATCTCATCAGCAGGAGAATGGAAGAAACAGGAACCTTTATTGGGGGTGAACGTGCAGCCAATCAAATGAAAGGGGCTAATCTTCTTCCATCATCAATAAAAGAGGGGGATCCTGATAAGCCTTTAATGAATCTTTGTACAGTAAATTTGATTGCAGGAGCAATTGAAGGGCAATTATTCGAAGGATTAACCCTTATTCAAGGAGGAGATTATTTCTGTCAAATTGGCGGATATCATGCTGGATTACCAAGCATGGTTAGAGAAAACGCCCAGAAATTCATCGATAACCTTGCAAAGGTCGTTCCTGATGATAATTATCTGATTTGTTTCCATGATGATTGCTTCATGATGCTGGATCATTATGCAAAAGATTTTGGAATGGAAGTTCCGTTTAAATATATCCATATTTTTGAATATCTTAGAGATTATGTTAAGAAAAACCCCGATAAAATAGAGAAACTAAACATGAAAGTCGCATACCAGCAACCATGTGCGTCACGCATAGGAGGAGATGCTTTCAGGAAAAAAGATAAAACACTCGATGAATTATTCGAATTATTGGGTGTTGAACGAGTAGATAGAAAATACGACCGCAAAGGAGCGCTCTGTTGCACAGCAGTTATTTCTCCTAATGATAAATATTGGAAAATGAACATTGCTGATGCTAAAAAAGCCGGGGCCGAAGCCATGGTATTTCTCTGCCCAATCTGTTGTCTATACTTAAGGAGCAAAGCTCAAGCTGAAGGTTTGGAACCTTATTTCCTAACTAATCTAGTAAGGGAAGCATTAGGTGAGAATCTCCCAAAAGGGAGAGCTGGAAAAATATATGACTAAAATAGATAAAAATAATATTCTATTTTTTTATAATTTAATTTAAAAACTTAATTGAAGCATACTAAATCTCTTTTTTTTAATTAAATTTCTTCTTTGCTTCACAATTATCTAACCCAGACTATTAAATAATTAATTATAAATACACATAAAAATAACTCTTTATTTATTATAATTCCAAATTTACGGTATATTTAAAATGAATAAAGAGGTAATTATAAAAGATTTAGAGGAAATTGTTGGTAAAGATTTTGCATCAAATACAGCAGAAGATCTATTTATGTATTCTCAAGATCCTGGAGCTTCAGAACCTCGTCCCGTTGATTTTGTAGTGATGCCTCGCTCAGTTGAGGAAATTCAAAAAATCGTAAAATTAGCGAATAGAGAAAAGATTCCACTTATCCCTATGGGCGGAGGATTAACTCTTAGCGGTTTAGTAATTCCAATTAAAGGTGGAATTGTTGTAGATTTAAAAAGAATGGATCAAATCCTAGAAATTAACGAATTAAGCCGCTATGCTCTCATAGAACCTGGAGTTTCAACAGGTAAACTAATTTCTTATCTAAATGAATTATATCCTGATTTACAACCCGCGATCCCTGATGCACCACCATCAGCAACGGTTGTAGGGAATGCCTTAATCCATGGATCTGGCTATTTATCACAGAAGTATGGTAATCATGGAGACATGATAAATGGAATAGAAGTGGTTTTACCAAATGGAGAAATCTGTAAATTAGGCTCTTGTTCCATATCAGATTACTGGTTTTCAAGAGGTCCAATTCCAGATTTAGTTGGGCTGTTTATTAGTTCATTTGGCACTATGGGAATCATAACAAAATTATCATATAAACTTTATCCAAAACCGAAAATGAGGGATGTGGTTTTTGGGATGTGTAGAGATCCAAATAATATCCCGAATTTGGTTTATAAAATTACATATACTGATTTAGCAGAAGATCTACTTCTCAGTAAAACTGATAAACCAGATTATGTGAAAGATTTAATTTTAGTTATGGTCTTCATTACAGGAGATTCAGAAGAGGAATTAGAATCTAAAAGAAAGATGATTAAACGACTTTATCGCAAAAATGGCGCCCAATTTATGAATATGCCTGAAAGGACGTTGAAGGGATTACTACAAAAACCTCAATTTGCTGCTGCTGCTGCTGATTTTAGAAAAGGTGGGGGATTTGAATATGTGGGTTCATTCATGCCTCTTGAAATGATTCCTGAAGCAAGCAAAAGAGCTGCGGAGATTTCATATAAGTATGACATTATTCCTACACAAGCTATTAGAATAATCGGAAAAGGTCATTGTGTAATGTTTGCTCCTACTTTTGCTTTTAATCGGGCAGATCCTTTAGATAGGAAAAATGCACGGGATGCATTAGACGAAACCAATAAACTTGTTTTAGAGTTAGGCGGAATTCCTTGGAAAAGTGAATTTGAAGGACAAAAGCTTATCGTCGAAAAGATGGATCCTAATTATAAAAATCTACTAAAAACAATTCGAAATATATTAGACCCAAATGGTATTATGAATCCTGGGAATTGGGAGGTATCGTAAAAATGACATCTGAGAGTTATCAAGATTGGAAAGATATTGTTCATAGATGTTTTCGATGCGGTTATTGTAAATTTACTCATACCTATTCTGATTTTAATTGCCCAAGTTATAAAAAATATAGATTTGAAACCTATAGTACTGGCGGTCGAATGTGGTTAATTTATGGGTTAATTAATAACGATCTTAAATGGAGTCAGAATTTAGCAAATGTACTATATGCTTGTTCTACATGCGGTAATTGTACAGAAAATTGTAGATTTGAAAAATTTAACGACTTTCTAGTAGATATAATTGAAGCAGCTCGAGCTGAAGCTGTCAAAAGTGGATTTTGTCCAGAAAATCAAAAATTTCTATTAGAACGTACTAAAGATCCAAATAATTTTAATCCATATGGTGAAAAGAATTCAGATAACATCAATTTAAAAACGAAATATAATTTACCAGAAAAAGCAGAGTGGGTTTATTATATAGGATGCACATCTAATTATCGTCAACAGGATCTTAGAGATGCTACATTGCGGTTACTAAAGAAAATAGGAATTGATTTTACCCTTATTGATGAGCATTGTTGCACAAGTCCCTTAATTAGGACTGGTCAAATAGACATAGTTTCTGATTTTATGAATTATAATATTAATCAAATTAATAATACTGGAGCATCAAAAGTAATCACTTCTTGTGCTGGATGCTATAGGACATTGAAAAAAGATTATGAAAAGTTGGGGGCAGATTTAGGATTTGAAGTGCTTCACACAGGCGAATTAATTAAAACCCTACTAGATGAAGGAAAGATAAAAATTACATCGAATTATGAGAAAATTGTAACATATCACGACCCTTGTCATTTAGGAAGACATATGGATATGTATGAAATTCCGAGAGATATAATTCAATCAATCCCAGGAATTAAATTTATTGAAATGAAAAGGAATCGAAATAACGCTTGGTGTTGTGGTGCGGGAGGGGGGGTAAAAATCGGATATCCAGATTGGGCATTAGAAATCTCAAAAGAACGCTTAGAAGAAGCCAAAGAAACGGGGGCCACAGTTCTTACTTCGATGTGCCCTTTTTGCAAAACTAACCTAGCTGATGCAAATAAGGAATTTAATATGGGTTTTGAGATAATAGATCTAATCGAATTAATAGATCAATTAGAAATAGAAGTAAATGAATAAAAAAAAGTATAGAATTAATTAATTTCTTCTCCTAAAGCCATTTTTGCTAAATCACTTAGTAAATACGGTTTTAACCCTTTTCTTTCTACTTTAGATGCCATAGTTTGTTTACACATTGAGCAAACAAATACACAAGCTTCAGCACCATTATCAATCATATCTTGGACATTTTTATTTTGAGTTGGTCTTACTAAATCGCTTTTACCTAGTGATGCAAATGGAGCCGCACAACATAAAGCATTTTCTCTATCATATGTTCTTTTAACTCGTTCCACACCTATTAGTTCACAAATATCATCAACATATTTTTCAATTTCAGGTAAAAATCTATTGGAGCAACTCCGTTGATAAGCTATTTTCATATTAAGTTTATTTATTTCTGATTCATGATCCTTTAGATATCCATATATATATTCAAAGAGATGAATTGGTTTGAATGGTACATCAATATTATTTCTTTCACAATATGAAGTCCATAATCCATAACATTCATCATGCCAACAGATAAATTCTTTAATTCCATGTTTTTGAATATTCTCAGTTATTATGGGGATTCTTTCTTTTATTAAAGAATCCTTAGCCATATGATGAAACATCAAATTGCAAAAAAAATCGGTTCCACTTATATATTGCATATTTTCGAACATCTGGCCTTTCATCTCTTCGGCATTCATCTTTGAAAAAGTACATTTATTAAGAACTGGCTTATTAGGGTCTATTTCCTTTACTCTTACTTCATCATGGGGAGCAAATTGGTTTATTGCTCCTTTTAGCAAATTAGGATCAAAATTGAATGAATTGTACTTCTCTTGTAATTCTGTTATTAAATCAAATGGATGTGAATTATATGGACAATATTCATCACAAGCAAAACAAGTAACACATTCTTTTAAAACGAAAGAATCCTCACCCTTAATCATTTTATCCTTTTCTATTCTTGCTGTTTCTTTATCGATATCTATCCATTGACAGCGAGTAAGACAGTCAATATCTTTGCATTCAGAACAATTAGATTCATCAAACATATTTTTATCAGTTTTTAGTTTTTTAGAATTTTATTCTAAGATTCAATATTCAGAAAATATTTTTAATTTTATGAAAAAATGTCTAATAAACCTATCAAAAAATTAATTTAGAATAATTTTAAGAAATGATCAGAATGGAAAGCTTACTAGTTAATTTGAAGGGTAAAGATTTAGGTTTTAAAGAATGATAAATTTCCCATATATAATTTAACCTTAATCCATAATTTTTACATTCTTTTTTGCATTTATTGATTTAAACTTTATATACGATTTTTATAAGGTAGATTTTAATTCCTGAACTAGATCAAATTTACGAAGTTCATAAGAATTTATATGTAGGAGCCTATTGGCCAAGATTAAATTTTAAGATGTTTAAAGAAATTGGTATAACTGCAATTGTAAATTTGATGGAAGAAAACCTTTATAATCCTACCCATTTAGGTTTTTCGTACTTACATAAAGGTTTTCCTGATGATACTTACCCACCACATGAATACTTGGATGAGATCTTACGTTTTATTGAAATACATATAGAGAATAATGGAAAAGTTTTGGTACATTGTTCTATGGGTGTTTCACGAAGTGGAGGTGTGGTCGTTGCGTGGTTGTTAAAGAAGAATCCTAGTTGGAGTTGGAGAGATGCTTTTTCTTATATCAATAAATCTAAATTTATCGCTCCCGCTGTAGAAATAAGAGAATCTATCCTTGATTACCTTGAATCAGTTGAAGAACGTAGAAGAAATTATTGAATATTGTAACTTTTTAATAAAATTCTTTTAAATGGCGTATTTGTTTCCTTTTCATTTACTAAAATATATAAAACAAGACTTAGATTAATTAATAAAAAATAACTTCATTATAAAAAAATTAGAGGAGAATTATTTTTGTCTGAATTTGAACAAAAAGTATTGAAATTACTCGAAGATATAAATGGAAAACTTGATTCACTTTTAAAAGGAGGACCTGCTGCATCAAGTCCAAGTCCAGCTATATCCTCATCAGCACCTACTCCTGCTGCAACTTCCGAAATAAGTCGTCTAAAACCTTCTGAGCTTGTTGAAAAACAAAAAGAAGAAGAGAGATTAGAAGAAAAACCCCCTGTAGAAGGCAGGAGAGTCTGTCCAGAGTGTTCTGGAACTGCTTTTAACACTGTAGAAGATAAATCTCAAGTGTTACATCAAATGGGGGGAGTTAAGATATATGCTAAGAAGTATGTATGCAGAAGTTGTGGATATGAGATGTAGCCCCTTTCTCTATCAGACTATCAAAATGGATTAGCAAATCTATTATAATCATTTTTTATTCCCTTTTTTAACATGAAACCTAATTTATAGTCAATTTTATTACAAACATTTTCTTTATTCAGTTAGGTTTTTATCTTGAATATGCTTAACATCTTTAATAGAAACTTAGATAAGAGATAATGGTGTACTTATAAATTCCTCATTGGAGAGTCAAAAAGTGGGTTCAGTACATAAAGAACTTTATTCTAAATAACTTTACAAGTATAAAGG
>JAHQWI010000057.1 GCA_029856085.1 Promethearchaeia archaeon
TTACTCATTATTTTTTCATCCCCTCCTCATTTTCCATTACAATTATAGCTGCGTATGCTGCCCCAGGACCTCCAATTGAATGGGAAATAGCCCTTCCATTTTCAATTGTTTTCACCTGATGTTTTCCAGCATCTCCTCTTAATTGAAGTGCAGCTTCTCCAGTAGACATAATTCCTGTTGCGCCTACAGCATGACCACATCCAATAAGCCCTCCTGATGGACAACATGGTACTTCACCATCCATTAACGGACCTCCTGATTCAATCCATTTGCCACCTTCCCCGAAAGGAACAAAACCTAACTCTTCGTAAGATATAACTTCTTGCCCAGAAAAGGCATCATGTAGTTCTGCTAAATCAATTTGACTTTTAATTTTATCGTACTCTAAACCTGCCATTTTGTATGCCGCTTTTGCCGCATAGATATTTGAATATAATCTTCCCATATCTTCCCTATTCCCTATAAAACAATCTGTATTTGCCGCACCGACCCCAGTTATCCAAATAGGATTCTCAACTTTTAATTCTGTAACTTTATCTTCACTTGCTAAAATCAGTGCTGCTGAAGCTTCTGAATATAAACAACAATCTAACAGTTTAAACGGATAACATATAATTCTCGAATTCATAACATCTTCTACAGTTATTTCCATTGGTGACTGGGCTTTAGGATTATTCATCGCATTTTCATGATTTTTTACTGAAACCAACGCCATCTGTTCTTCTGTAGGGTTTCCAAATTCCTCAAAATGTGCATTTACCATACTAACATAAGAACTTGCTGCCATCACCCCCATAGGATATTCATATGTCATATCAGTTGAATATGCTATAGAGTTAAGGACTTCAGGTGTAGTAGTCCCAGTTTGCTCATCATAACAATCATTACACTTCTCTACTCCAAGACATAGATTCAAATCAGATAATCCTGAAGCGATTTCAGCATAAGCCATACGAACTGTATACCCTCCTGTTGCACCTCCTGTGGCTATTCTTGTTCCAGGTTTATTATTCATTCCAATATACGAATTGATAAATATATCTGGCATAAATTGTCGCTCAAAAAGTTCGTTATAAATACCATAAATAGTTGATTGTAGATCATCATGCGTGATCTCCGCCCCGTTTTTATTTGAATCTTCCAGAGCCAATTTTGTAGCGTCATATGCAAGTTCAAAATAAGTTTTATCCAAATACCGGGTTTTAAAAGGTGTAGTACCAATACCTATTATTGCTACTCTTTTCAAAATTTCCTCAACAATTTTTTTAATTTTAATTTAATTTAGATAGAGTCATTAATTAATGTTTCAAATAGAAAAGATTTAATTAATTTCTCTTTTATATTGTTGTTTAGTGTTAATTAATTGATTAAAAGATAGATGATTTAAATGGTAAATCAAGAATTGTTAATGAAAATT
Source organism: Promethearchaeia archaeon (assembly GCA_029856085.1). Lineage (GTDB taxonomy): Archaea > Asgardarchaeota > Lokiarchaeia > Sigyniarchaeales > SOKP01 > Loki-b32. The sequence continues at coordinate 1,418 of JAHQWI010000057.1, forward strand.
AAATCCAAATTAAACGAAAGTGGAACCGTTACTGCTGATGATACACTCCAGTTATTAGAAGTTTATAAACAAATATCTTTAGAAAAAAAGGAATTACAAGAGGAATTCGAAGATATGGCAATGTTAGACATGGAGTTTCTTGGTCAAATTATAGTTTCTGATGAAAATAAGAAATTTTGGTTAAAATTCAAGAAAGGGAAAGTTGATTTTGGGGAAGGTGAAGTTGAAAAACCAACTCTAACCTTTACTACTACCATGAACGTATTTTCAGGAATATTGTTTGGTCATATCGAAATTTCAAGTGCCCATAAGGCAGGAGATGTTTCATTTGAAGGTAGTGGTGAAGAACTCATGGATTTTCAAGCAATAACTTCAGTTATAAATGATTTCTTACAAAATTTATAATTCAGTTTGAGTAAACTAGAGAAAATTTTATTAGGTGTTTGGATAGAACTTTCCATTCACCCTTATAAAATTTGTTTAATTAAATTCCCTATTGCTTTTGTAATTTCATAGGACAAAGTACCACTTTTTGAGATAACCGCTATATTTCCATAATTGCACATATCACCAGGCATTATCCCCAATTTTAACCCTCGTTGAAGTTCGTAAGCAAGGATGGGAATTCAAAAGTTGCAATCGATTAAATGATTAGTTAACAATTAATCTTAGGGTTGTTGGAAAAAAATATTTTAAATTGTAACCTTTTTAAAATCATAAAAAAACAGCTCTAAGAACATAACTAAAAATGCATCTAACAACTTATTTAAGATAAGGATAGTTTTTATTTAGTCCTGTACTATGTTACTCATAGTAACATTAATAACACTAAAAGTAAAGCCTCAACTATTGATTTAAAAATTTGATTAAAGGTATCTAAATTTGACATTGAAAACAAATATAACCGAAATGTTTGGAATTAAACATCCAATCGCATGTGCTGCGATGGGCCCTTTCAGAACAACCGAATTGGCTGTAGCAGTCTCAGATGCAGGCGGACTTGGTATGATTTCACATACTAACGTTTCTATGGACGGTTATGAGCAAAATGATATTGATGCGTTGAAAAAAAACATTGATTTTGTAGTTGAACACACAAATAAACCTTTTGGTTTCAATATAAGAACTTCCAGAAATGAAGTAGGTTGTGACGAGTTAATTTCGGAAACTTCAAAGCATATAATGGCAAATCCTAAATTGAGAGAACAATGTATATATGCGCTCACAAGTGCGGGTTCAGCTAGGAGAATGCCCCAGAATAAAGATTTCCAGAAATTAAGGGAAAGTACACAGATTAAACATTTCCATGTTGCTCCCGCACTTTGGTTAGCAGATAAGTGTGTTGCAGCGGGATGTGACGGACTTGTTGTAACAGGATTCGAAGGGGGAGGGCATCAATCATATGAAAAAGTTGCTAGTTTAGTTTTATTACAGCAAGTACAGCAAAAACATCCAGATATTCCAAAAATTGCTTGCGGGGGATTTGCAACAGGAGGAGGTATGGCTGCAGCTTTAACTCTTGGTGCAGGAGGAATTGCTATGGGATCAAGATTTATTGCATCTAAAGATAGTGAATTTCATGAAAACTACAAGAATGTAGTACCACTTGCAAAAGCTTCAGATACACTTGTGAGAACGGGAATTCTGGGAACCATTAGACTCTGGAGGAACAAATATGCTTTAGCAAAAGGATTAGTAAAAAGTAAAGAAGAAAAAATGATTGAGGAAAAGGAATTGTCAGATCATCGAATTGCTATATCAAAGGAAGAACTTGCTGAAGAATTAAGAAAGGATGCAATTGCCGCTTTTGCAGCTTATCAAGGTGATATGGAAAACGGAGCAGTTTTATTGGGGCAAAGCATAGGAATAATAAACCAAGTTGAGAGTGTCTCAGATATCATTGAAACGATTATAAACGATGCTGAAAAAACTTTGAAAAAAGCGATAACATTCGTGGAATAATTCATTCTATTTTTTTTTAGTCATAGAATTCATGTTGTAGGGAAATATGCCAAAATCGATTTTCTGATACCTTCTTTTTTGTTTATGAGTTTATTATTAAAAAAAATAAACTTGTGATAAATTATTAAATTTGTTGAATAAATTTCTTAAGAGAAGGATTAAATTTTTCTTCCTCAACTTTAAAGATCCTATGCCCACATTCGGGAAATTCGACATAAGTACAATTGGTTAAATTATTCGGATACCATTCTCCGAGCGGGTTTGAGGGTAATTGCACTTCTCTTTTTAACAGATATAACACTGGTAAGTCGATCTCTGACATCAATGTTCTATAATCATAGGTGCATAATTCTTTGAAATATGTAATTATTGCCTATTTCGACATATTTCTAATTGTTCTCTCCCTCGCGTTAGATTGTTTTGCAACATTTTCAACAAAAGTGGAAAACTTTTTGTTAATTGTCTTCTTTAATTTTCGAATGTTAGCATCTCCTCCATCAGCACCATATTTCCAATGCTTATCATTTAAGATTTTAGGAGGTTGGTTAATAATACATATTCCTTTTAATGATTTCGTTTGGTAATGGGATAGATAGCTAAAAATGACTACTGTGCCCATAGAATGGCCAATTAGGATGGGGGTGTTGAGGTTTAATTTTTGAATAATATTGTGAACATCATTGGCTACTTGGTTTAATTTTAAACTTTTTTCAATCCGACCGGAAAAACCATGCCCCCGAATATCCATTGAAATACAGTGATATTTTTTAGAGAAAAAAGCAATATTCTTTTCAAAATCAAGTCCATCACTCATCCATCCATGGATGAAGAATAATGGTTGACCATTACCCACATCAGTATAATAGATCATTTCCCCGTCATCAGTGGCACAGTATGACATTCTTTTTCTTTCTCTTTTATAGTAAATTGTTATGATTATTTCTAATGTTTATAAAACCCTTCTCTGGTTTTTAAACCCAGAATTCCTTTATCGATCATGTCTTTCAGAGCTTGTGGGGGTTTATCATCGGGGTTACCGCTATGTTGGAAATAAGACATTTCAATGTCATACACTACATCCAGCCCTATTTTATCCATGATCATAAAAGGGCCATCGGACATTTTCGTTGTGATTTTCCAGGCAGCATCAATATCTTTAAGATCTGCATATCCTTCAGCCCATACTTTCAAACATTCTTTCTTTATAGCTCTCCAGATCCGATTATACACAAAGCCGTAAGATTCTTTCTTCACTACTAAAGGTCTGAGTTCTATGCTTTCAATCCAATTTTTTCCGATTTCGAATGTTTCATTACTTGTCATTGTCCCTTTCATAATATCGGCCATTTCAGTTAGTGCATACTCACCAGCACCGATATAAAAATGTATATTTAAGACTTTGTCCTTTCGTTTCACTGCATCTTCAAGCTTAGAAACGGGAAATGATGAACTATTTGTAGCGATAATCGCATGATGAGGAGCAACTTTATCAATTTGGTTAAAAATTTCTAATTTGAGATCTAATTTTTCAGGAATGGCTTCAATTATTAGATCAGTTTTGGTTACTGCATCATCAATGCTGTAGTAAGAGGTTATTTCTCCCAAAGAATTGGTTGCTTTAATTTGGTTCTTCCGTGATTTAATGAATTTCTGTAATGAAGCGTAATCTATATCGTAAAGATGGACATCATAGTTATAGGCTGCTGCCTTAATAGCAATTCGTTTACCCATCGATCCTGCTCCAATAATGGCAATTATCTTGATTTTATCAGACATCTTTTAATCCTTTTAAATGTATTTTTAATTTCATTAAATCTTTTAAAAAAATGTAACATAATGTCACTAAATATTTAATAAGTAAGTTCATTTTATTATTTAAACATTTTTTTAACATCAAACAGGGGTTGATAAATGTGGAGTATGAACAAATTATATATGAAGTAGAAGATCAGATTGCGATTTTAACCTTAAATCGACCAAAACGTCTTAATGCGTGGACTTGGAAAATGCACGAAGAATTTGGGGATGTATTGAATAGAGTAGAGAGAGATACAAACGTGAGAGCTCTAATAGTAACTGGAGCTGGTCGCGGATTCTGTGCTGCTGCAGATCTTTCAAGAGGGGAAATAACTTTTGAAACTGATGAACCGCGCAAAAATAAGAATCGGGGAGAAGAATATATTTTTCTATCTCTAAAAGGTTATTTTTCGCTTAAGAAACCTGTAATTACTGCGATTAACGGACCAGCTGTTGGAGTAGGGATTGCAATGGTTCTTCCGTTCGATATTCGAATAGCTTCTGAAAGTGCACGTAATGGAATAGTATTTGATCGGAGGGGGGTGGTACCTGATAACACATGTACATTGATATTGTCACGTATCATAGAAATTAGTAGAGCTGTTGAATTGATGTATACTGGTAGAGTAATAAATGCAAGAGAGGCACTCGAATTTGGTTTAGTTAGTCGTTTTGTGCCTGATGAAGAATTGATGAAAGTTGCAAAGGAAATCGCAGATCAAATTGCTTTAAATGCTCCTGTAAGTGTTGCTCTAACAAGACGAATGCTTTATCAATTCCTTACTGAATCAGATATTGTAAAAGCAGAACAAATTAACAATCAATATTTTGATTGGATTGGAAACCAACCTGATGCACGTGAAGGAGTTTTATCTTTCTTTGAAAGACGAAGACCTGATTGGAACTTAAGGGTCTCTGGAGATTTACCATCTTTCTTTCCTTTGGAATAAAATTATTTTAAATTGAGGTATTAGATGGGATAAAATTGGTAGACACGTATACTTTCAAGGAATTGGAATATAAAGCTCGTTATGATAAAGCAATGGAATGTTTAGAAAAAAACAGAATTTTTAGTTTAGGGCATTTAATTGAGAACTTATCGATAGAGAAACCTGCTAAACCCGCTTTATACTTTGAAAATTCTTGCTGGACGTGGGAAGAATTTAATAGCGAGTGTAATAGATATGCCAATTTTTTTAAAAACATAGGACTTGATCATCAAGATAGAATAGCAATTATGTCAGAGAATTGTCCTGATTATCTTTTTATCACAATGGGAATTAATAAGATTCAAGGTGTTACTGCTTTAATCAATGTAAACCAGCGAAAAGAGGCATTAATACATGCTTTTTCGGTAGCAGACCCCAAATACATCATAATTGATGGAGAAAATCTACCACATTTCACGGATATTTATAACCGCCTAACTATAACAATGGACAAAATTTTCATTTTCAATAATAATGACAGATTTCCTCATAAATTTGAAGAAATCGACAATATCATAAAAAATTGTTCACGCAATAATCCCAAAACAACAAAAAATTCAACAATAGAAGATACTATACTTTACATTTATACGTCTGGAACGACTGGACTGCCAAAAGCAGTAGTGACAAAAAATAATACTTTTTATTCGGGAGTATTGGGCCATTCAATAGTTAAGTTGAACTCTAGCGATATTACATATATATCAACCCCGTTATATCATTCATTAGGTATTTCCACATTATGGTCTAGTGTAGTCTTCACTCAAGGTTCTGCTGTACTGAGAAGGAAGTTTTCAGCCTCAAATTTTTGGAAGGATATTCATAAGTACAAGGTGAGTTACACCGGAGTGTTGGGTGAAATTCCTCGATATCTTCTAAATCAACCTGTTTCCGAACTTGAAAAAGCCCACACTCTAAAAAAAGTCCTTTCATTGGGATTAAGAAAAATAATTTGGGATAAATTTAAATCTAGGTTTCAAATTGAACATATTTATGAAGTATACGGTTCGACAGAAGGCTACGGGCCATTAATAAATGTGGATGAGATTCCTGGTATGGTAGGACGATTTGATCCTGAAGTACATATATTATTAAAAGTAAATCCAGAAACCGAAGAATTTATTCAAGGAAAGGATGGTAAATACCAAAAATGCATTTCTGGGGACATAGGTATGCTTTTGAATTTAATAGAAGACCCAGAATTATTTGATCTCTATAGTGACTCTACAGCTACAAATAGGAAAATTCTAAGAAACGTTTTAAAGGATGATGATGATGCCTATTTAATGACTGGGGATCTTTTCTTGCTACATGAAGATCGTTGGCTTTCTTTTGCCGATAGATTAGGAGATACATTCAGATGGAAAGGAGAAAACGTTTCGACGCAGGAAGTTGAAAGCATGATTAATTCCCACCAATATATTACATCCTGCGCAGTTTATGGAGTCTCAATCCCTGATTCTGACGGAAAAGCGGGTATGGTCGCGATTGATGCTGATACATTTCAAAAATTAGATTTAGTTGAAATATTGGCTTTCATGAATGCTTCATTACCAAAGTATGCAATTCCACTATTTCTTAGAATTTTACCTAATTTCGATCTAACAGGTTCCTTCAAGATAATAAAGAGGAAATTAAAATCTGAGGGTTATAATCTTGAGAAAACAGAAGACCCATTATATTTTTTACACCCAATCAAGAAAAAATACATCAAATTTGATGAAACTGTATATCATAATCTACGAAGTGGGAATATTAAACTATGATTTATGACTTTTAGTATTCTAGATTCAATCAAACTTTTTCTGATTCCTTAGCTTATTGGTTTTACCAATTTTTCTCAAGTTTTTAAGAAATTTTTTATTTTTTATTTTTTTATTATAAGGTATGAATTCCTTTACCTCGAAAAAAAATAAATTCCAAAAATTAAAAGGGGATGAAGTTATATTTGATAATCCCCATCCAGATATCCATATTGCAAACATTCCAATAGCCACAGCCTGTTGGGTTAAAACTACTGAAGGAATTGTAGTAATAGACACTCTTCTCAAGAATATTCATGGAGAACAAATGTATAACAAGATTAAAACAACTACAGATGGCATAATCAAATACCTTATTATCACCCATGGACATCGAGACCATCATGGAGGATATCGCCCATTTATGCAAGATTCACCTGAAATTATCACTCAAAGTTTATTTTTAGAACGATTAGAGAAATATAAAATACAAGCTCCTTATCAAGATAGAGTTAAATCAATTCAGTTTAATATGCCAATGAAAAAAGTTACTCCAGAGCAATTAGAAAAGTGGAGGCAAATCAAATATATTTCCCCTACTAAATTGTATGACGAGTTTTTTTCTTTTAAATTAGGGGATAAAACTTTTGAGCTTTATCATGCCCGGGGAGAAACAGATTGTGCGACCTGGGTTTGGATTCCCGAAATTAAAGTGGCATTTGTAGGAGATTTATTAATAGGTCGATTTCCCAATATAGGAAATCCGTTTAAACCAACCCGGTTTGCTCTTCCATGGGCCCGTACCCTTGAAAAAATTCGAGAAAAAAAGCCAAAAATGATTATACATGGGGGATATTATCACCCCGTATATAAAGATTATGAAGTAAGGGAGGTTTTAGACCACACCATTGAAGCAATCCATATTATCCATGATCAAGTAATCGATTATATTAACAACGGTGTTCCATTGTATGATTTTATTAATAAGGTAAAGCTACCGGAATATTTACAAAAAAGTCCCTACCTGACCTCACAATATTCACGAATTGAATTTGCAGTACAGAACATATATCGGTGGTATCATGGTTACTTCGATTTTAATCCGGCACATCTTTTACCTGTTCCAGAAGCAACTATCAATCGGGAAATTTTATCACTCATTGGAAATAAGGCGTCAATATTAAATCGGGTGCAAGAATTAATTTCCAAGCACAAACTTCAATTAGCGTTACAGGTTTTGAATATAATTTTATTTGAGGATATGAAAAATGTTGAAGCAAGGAAATTACGCCTGAAAATATTAAAAGAAATAAGAGAAGAAGACAACTGTATGATTTCGTTTAATATCTGGACTTATTATATCAATGAGGATAAAAAATTTATATCATACTATAAATCTTAATTAAATCTTAATTGTATACTAAGATTGTCCTTCTCCAATATTCTGCCATGAGTTAGACAGGTAATTTTCCATGAAATTCTAAAAAATTGAGTAAACCTAGATCACGAAATTCATAATGTCTGGGGGGTAAATCGATTAAAATCGTAAATGTATGTAGTTAAACCCTTTAATATAAAAATTGTAGCCCAACCACTTCCGATTAATCCACCTCCATAACAAGTTACCTTTCCTTTCATAATTTTCTCACTGTATTTTAAATTTAAAAATTTTCGGTCCTTTTAACTAGATTCTTAGATTAATAACAAGTACAGCTTCATCAAATTTATATATAAGGATAAATATTTAGATACAGATCGTCACATTTTCTAGACCAATCTCTAGATTGGTGACAGGTAATAAAAATGATGAAAATTACAATTAAAGAAGGTTCTAACATTGAGTCTTGATCGCATTATTTCAATATATGATTTTATCATTAAAGACATTTTGAGAGATAAATTGGGGATTTATCCAGATACCACTTTTGCGGATTTTGTTAAACATAAAGCGGAAGTTGTAGGAAATAAAAATTATATGACCTTTATTCGAGATTTTGATAAAGGTATTGATGAGACATATACTTACCATGATATGCATATCAAATCAAATAAAATTGGGAACGGGTTGAGAAAATTAGGTGTTACCAGTGGCGATGGGATTGCCCTCATGAACTTTAATTCACCCGAATTTCTATTGACCGTATTTTCAATATTTAAAATTGGAGGTTATGTAGTCTTTGTAAATACTATGTTAAAGGGTGAAGGCTTGCAATATATTATCGATCACAGTGATAGCAAAATTTTAGTAATACATTGGAGTCTTCTGGAGAGGTATCTAAAAATCAAAAGTAAATTACCCAAAATTCAAAAAGTTATTGTGGATTTAAATGAAGCTCCAAATAATTTTAGTTTACCAGAAGGAATCTATTCCCTTCAAAAATTAATGGAGTCTTCTGATGAAGATATAGAGTCTGATATAAATCCCAAGAATATCTCATTTCTAATGTATACTTCTGGAACAACTGGATTACCCAAAGCGGTCACTGGTTTCTATGGAGGCTCTTTTTATGGAGATGGACTTTTTATCCCAACTATAATGGGATATGGTCAAGGCCAACTTGGAGATACTCTTTACACATGCTTGCCGTTATTCCACTCTAACGGATTTTTTAATACAGCTCTTGCGGGGTATTTTAACGAATTTCCTGTTGTTATTTCTAAAAAATTTTCAGCTTCAAGATTTTGGAATATAATTCGAAAATATGGAGTAACAAATTTCAATTTATTGGGATCTATGCCGTTATTTTTGTTAAAGCAACCAGAACGACCAAATGATCGAGATAATAAAGTTAGGCGAATCAATACCCTTGCTTGCCCTAAAGAAATAATAAAAAATTTTGAAGAAAGGTTTGGAGTAAAAGTGTATGAAAGCTATGGAGCAACGGATGGTGGTGGGTTCGGTCTGGGTACGTACGAAAGAAGACACGAAAATCCACCTATTGGAACAATGGGTAAACCACAAGGAAATCTTGTTGCAGAAATTTTAGATACGGAGGGCAATATTATGAAACCTGGTGAAGTCGGAGAATTAGTTTTTTTTGTCAGCTCAACAGGAGCTCAACAAGATCTTAAACGAAGAAAAGTCACCTACTATAAGGATGAAAAAGCTTCACAAAATAAGATAAAAAAAGGAAATGATGGAAAATTCTGGTTTCACACAGGAGATTTAGCGACTAAAGATGAGAATAGGTGGTTCTTCTTTGTGGATCGAAAGAGAGATTCAATCAGACGGCGTGGAGAGAATATTGCAGCCTGGAGTGTTGAACGAATTATTAATAAGCATGATAAGGTTTTAGAATCCGCTGCTTTTGGGGTTAAATCATCTGAATATGCCGAAGATGAGGTAATGGTTGCTGTAGTGTTGAAACCCGAAGAATCAATGACACCAGAGGAATTATTATATTTCCTTGAAGATAAGTTAGCTGAGTTTATGATTCCCAGATTCATTGCTTTTGTTGAGAAATTACCAAAAAACGAAGTTCATAGATTAATGAAACGATTCCTCAAAGATCGTGGGGTGACAGAAACAACTTATGATAGAGAAAACCCGAGATAAGAATTTTACTTTTACCGGGTTTTTGAATTCGAATTTTTTTTAAATTATCCTTATAAAAATATAATAGTGAAAAATATGGAATATGAACAAATAATTTTCGAAAAAACCGATCAAATAGCCACAATTACCTTAAATAGACCAGAAAGACTCAACGCACTCACGTGGCAGATGGGAAAAGAATTGTGGGATACAATTATGAATGTCGAAAATGATCCGGAAATGCGTGTTACAATTCTAACTGGAAAAGGGAGAGGTTTTTGTGCAGGTGCAGATCTTTCAGGTGGAAAAAGTACTTTCTCTGGAGAAAATCGTCCGAAACCAGATAAAAATAAACCACAAACGAGCAATATTCAGAAATATATGAATTTAAATAAACCTGTTATCGTTGCTATTAATGGTCCTGCAGTTGGGATTGGTATTACCATGATTTTACCTTTTGATATCAGGATTGCTTCTGAAAGTGCCCGTATTGGAATAGTGTTTAACCGAAGAGGAGTCATTCCCGAAATTGCTTGTCCATGGATCTTGCCTAGAATTATTGGAATTAGTAAAGCTGCTGAATTAATGCTTACAGGACGGATAATTGATGCAAAAGAGGCATTAGAATTCGGACTTGTTAGCAAGGTCGTTCCTGACGATAAATTAATGGACACAGCAAGAAAGATTGCTGAAGAAATTGTATTAAGCGCCCCAGTTAGCGTTGCATTAACCAAGAAAATGCTTAACCTTTTTCTAAAGGAAACAGATATCCTTGAAGCAGAAAAAATCAATAGTAAGTATTTTTGGTGGACAGGAAAGCAACCAGACGCGCGAGAAGGTGTGATATCATTTCTCGAAAAGAGAAAGCCAAACTGGAAACTGAAAGTTCCTGGAGATATGCCTGATTTTTAAATTTATGCTCGGATTAACCAAGAGAGAGTATATAAATGTCTAATTATGATTTTAATGCAATTGGGAAAGTCTACGAATCTACTTATGAATATACCTGGAAGGATGTAATACTTTATAACCTCGGAATTGGTGCACAAGCAGAGGATCTTCCATTCGTGTATGAAAGAAATCCAGGAGGGCTTAAAGTCATTCCAAGTTTTGCTTTAATCGCCAGTAAAGGAGGCGCAAATTTAGGTAAAGTAGGGAAAAATATCGAATACACTAAGATAGTGCATGGCGAACAATTAATACGAATAGTAAAACCTTTACCGGCAAATGGAAAGATCACAAGAAAGGGCAAATTATCTCATATTTATGATAAAGGAAGTGGAGCAGTGTTTATATCTGAAATTAAAGGATATAGTGAAAGTGGAGAACACTTATTTGATATGGAGATGACACATTTTTATATTGGAGGTGGGAGGTTTGGTGGAGACCGAGGTCCAAAATCGGAAATATTGAACCCTCCAGAAGGAAGAATCCCTGATTTTAGCATTTCGTATAAAACCACTATGAATCAAGCTGTACTTTATCGTTTAAATGGTGATTTCAATCCTTTGCATATTGATCCGAAATTTGCCCAAAGAGGTGGTTATAAAAAACCTATTCTTCATGGTCTCTGTACATTTGGCTTTGCAACACGAGCAATTCTTAGTAACCTTTGTGAAGGAGATGTTACAAGATTTAAGGAATTTAAAGCTAGATTTGCTAATGTTGTATATCCCGGTGAAACACTTACAACAGAAGGATGGAAAGTAAACGGAAAGTACATAATCCAAACAAAAACAGAGAACGAAATAGTGGTAATCAATAATGCCTATGCCACTGTAGAATAAATTGGGAGACATTAAAAAATTATAGTTTAAGATACCTGTAAAAATTTTTTTACAGCTTCCACAAAAAGAGAGTATTGAGAGCGGCGAACATTATGATCCGCATTTTTGATATATTCAATCCTTGCTTGTTTAAATAAAGGTAAGAATCATCGCAATCTTGAAAATGATAATAATATATTGAATTTTCTGCATGCACGAGTAGGAGCTGACGATAAATTAATAATTAATGAAAACCAACTAATTCTTCCAAAAAACTTTTTTAGTTGGTTTGTCAAAATAACAGAATGGAATCATAGTTGTTGGGATTATAGGCAGTGATTACGGTGATTATATTTTTATTAAAAATAAAATAAAAAGGAAATTTAACTATTCTCCAATAAATTTTGGAGTTCTTTTTTGTAAGAAAGCTCCAATTCCTTCTTTTACATCTTTAGAAGTAGCGTTCACAGCATAACCCCAATGCTCAAATTGTAGACCTACATTCAATGGTACTTGAGTTCCATGTTGAACACACTTCTTTATGACAAAGAGGGTATTGGTAGCCGCATTTCCTAACCAAGATGCTTTTTCATGAACAAATTCTTCAAAATTATCGTCATTTACTAAAAATGAAATAAATCCCCATTCATTCATTTGTTCAGCAGTAAAGTGCTCACCAAAATACATCATTCTGTTAACTTTCATCTTACCAAAATGTCGAATCATACGTTGAGTTCCCCCGTTACTAGGAAAAATTCCCCTCTTAATTTCTGGAAACCCAAATTGTGATCTTTTTGATGCGATCACTAGATCACATACTAACACTAATTCTAATCCTCCACCTAACGCGAATCCATCAACCGCAGCAATTATTGGTTTAGGAAACTGCTCTATTAAGTTGTAGTATTTATGTTTTAAGTTCATTGCATAATTACGATGTCTAATATTATTAAGATCAAGTTTAGAATCAACTCGAGCTGATAAATCTGCACCCACAGAAAAAGATGGTTTTTTAGTAAAATCTTTTGTTCCTCTTAGGACTATACACCTTACACTGTTATCTAATTCCATCGATTCTAAAGCTTCCGCAATTTCTCTTAAGGTTTGAATTTGCATAGCATTTAATTTTTCAGATCTGTTTATGGAAATAATAGCATAATTTCCTTCTTCATTTTTTTCAATTTTAACATGTTCAAATTTTTTTTCTGTCAATTCAAATCTCCTTATTCATTTTTTTTACATGAAATAATGATTTAAAAAATAAGAATGTACTAAAATAAAAATTCTTTTAGGGAATCAATGTATTGTCTTCTTTTTGCTGGAAGGGATTCTTTCAATTTTAGCAAAGAAATTTGAAGCCCTGCATCACCTAAGGAGATCATAGGATTAAAACGCCTGATAACCGCTAATTCCTCATCACTAGGAGATAGTGTTTCAGAGAGATCAACAGCAATTTTTAATTCCCAAGGGATTTCTTTTTTGATCTCCTCTATCGTTACTCATGGGTGATAATTTGCTAAACTGAGGGAAATAGTATAGTTCTCACAAATCAGTTCATCCCCCTCTTGGACAAACTTTTCAATAGCTTCTTTTAAAGACATAACTTTACTGTTTTCTTCGGTTATAAGATAAAACGATGCGTAATTAATCTATTAAATTTTAAAATAATTTGCAAAGGAAATTTAAGGATTTAAAAAAAGTTTCATTCTAGTATACTGATAGGATATTTTCCATACTTTTCTCGAATATTCATTACAGTTTGCCAACGATCTAAAGTTACTGAAGGATTGATACTATGTCCACTACTAAAGATATATCCTCCTTCTGGTGCTAATTCTTTTATTAATTTCTTTGAATATTCTTCTATTTCTGAGATTGTTCCAGTAGATAACATTTGAGGGCTTATATTACCCACAAATGTGATCTTATCACCATATTTTTTATTTAGTTTGAAAATATCATATTCAGGATTTGCTGTTGTAGGTTCAATAGGATTTAAAGCATCAACTCCTGAATTAATTATATCTTCAAAAATTTCCAATAAATCCCCATCAGAATGGAGTAATACTTTACAATCTCGTTTATGAGCCGCAGCACATATTCTCTTTAACCAAGGAATTACATAAGTTCGATGCTTCTTAGGATTTATGAATAAGCCATTCTTAAAACCGTAGTCATCCCAGAGTAATATCATTTCCGCACCGTTATCAGCTAATATTTTAACTAATTCTAATGTGAATTTACCCTTATCACCGAATATTTTTTCTGCTTGTTTATGTTTTCTTATTATTCTGGAAAATAGTGGTAACCCAAAACCTTGCCAGTTGTCTTCCATAATTGCTGCTGTTGATGGAACTACAAATATATCATTATTCATTTTTTTCTGTGCTTCTTTACCAGCTAAAAAACTAGATATTCGTATTTCGTCATAGGGATCTAAGGGTTCCCAGCTTTCATAATCCTCAAAACTTTTAAAAATTCCTCCGTAATATCCCATGATTACAGTACCGTCCCCTTTATACCTTTCATATTTCATTATCCGACCATATTCATCTACAAATCCACTCCCATCATCTAAAATCATACGTGGAAACAAAGAAACTCCACATAAAGCAATATCTAGTTTGATTCTTCGGTGAAATTCGTATTGTTTTACTAAAGAATCGGCTCTTTTCTTATAATCTTTATATCTGTTGCGCAAAATTTCAATATAATTTTTATTTCCTGCAAGAGGGATCAATGAATCTATAAGATTTCCCAAAACAGGGGTTCCATAATGAGCTTTTATAGTATTGTTGGTAAAAGCACTTTCAAATGCAGGAACACGATCTGGTTCTTCATGATTTATTGTTGTTAATACTCTTGTTGGGGCATCCATTAAAATAACCTTTTTTTTTAATTATTTTTTTTTATTATCCATTCTATTCGTTTTTCAGAGATTTTTTTCCCAATCCATTCTATCATATTATCTTTAACTTCGAAATTAATTGTATTTCTATTAACTTCAATTGATTTTATAGTTTTAAGTTCTTTTTCTTTTAATTTTAGGCAAATTCTGAATTCTCCTTCATTTTTTGGGTCATACCATCCAGAATATCCATCCCTCGTTTTTATTAGTCCAGCAAGGGGAGAATCAAACTTATATTCTTCAAAAGGTAAACAGGGAGAATATTCTATTCCTTTTGGAGTAAATTTAATACCTGCAAGATTTGTAGCGTTATAAAGCATCCAAGCGTGAGTATGCATATTCATTACAGGAAAGTCTGTCCAGTTAACAGGCATACCGATAATAGGATCATTTACACCACTTTTATTTTGCTCATTTTTCAATAAAGCCTCTTGAAAAATAGTCTGACCTGGGAATCTCGAAAGATATGAATTAAAAGTATCTGGACCGCTCCATATACCATACCAAATTTCAGGATATGCATCAGCATGGAATGCTAGTGTATTTTTTTTCCATTCATCCAAAGCAAGATCAGAATTAATAGACGATAATGCTTTGATAAGTGTACCGTTTATTGATGGCCAGATTCCTGCGTTAGTACCAACTCCTGCAGCTCTTGCCATTCTGTCAATACCTTTGCTGTGTAAAAGCGCCCCTATTTTTGAAGGAGCTCTTAGTGATTTATTTATATTATCTAATAAAATTGGAATTTGGATTTTATCTGCAGCCCCGCTTAAAATTGCCCATGGTTGAGGTGATAACCATAATAAATCATTTCCCACCCAACCAATATCATCTGTAAGCCAGGCTCTTTTGAACCAATTACCATTCCATTGGTTGTGAACTGCTGTTCGCTGTTGAGTTGCTTTTTGTTGTGCATCCTTCGCTTTATCATCCTCCCCCATCATTAATAATAGTTTTGAATATAAATCCAAAACGAAAGATGCCATTGATGCATTAAGAACACTTTCTCCATTTTCTGTAACTGCTTCAAATTCATTACTTGATACATAACCATGAACAATATTATCATTCCAATCTCCGTTATATAGTCGTTGTAATCCGTGTTTACCAATCCCAATCTCTGAGGTTAAAAACTCGTAGCAAAGGTGGAGAATTTCTTTTACTTTTTTATATTGGATATTTTTTTCGTAAATTGGATACATTGGAATGGTTTCTTCCAAGAAATCAAAATCTCTAGTTGCTAGTGTATACTCGCTAATAATCCATAATAACCATAATTGTTGATCACTGGGATTAAATCTGGTTAGTACAATCATACCATGACCTGAAATTCCATACGGGATTGCTCCGTTTTTTTGCACGGTTTTTAAAATATATCTTATGACTTCTTTAACAATTTCAGGTTGAATAAAAATAAGTGGTAAAACATGTTGCAGTGGATCTCGTGCTGCTCCTTGAAATCCAATTAGATATTGATAAATATGTCCTTGTGAAATAATGTGTTCTTTAAAAAAACTATCATATGTTAAATTTCCTTGTAAATAGTAATTATGCCAAGTAAGTTCACGATCAATCCAATCCTCATTGGGAATTATTAGTTTTATCCTAATTTTTTCCCATGATTCACAAGATTGCGCAAAAATATCTGGAAGATTCTTTTTATATTTATTATAAAGAAAATTAATATCAAATCCATCTGGTAAATAACCATAGGCAAAAGAGAGTGTTATTTTCTCCCCTGAATTTAATATAAATTTTCGTTCAATAAACATTCCATCTTCAAATTCTGAAGATGAAAGTTCTATGTTAAAGGATTTTTTTAACCCATCTGGAGATTTAATGCCACCTTCTCCGAAGAAATCTATATTATTCGTGGATATACCATCAAATGGGGCATCTAATGAGATTAAAAATGTCGGTGGGGGGTTACAATCTTCAAAAGAAGCTTCTGGTACTGGAGGTATAATACCATTGGGATAATTAAGTAGGTTTTCTTCTGCAAAATTTGTCTTTATTTTGTCCCAATTTTTGTTAAAATTAAAATTCTTCCCGAGAAATTCTTTAGTATTCAGAAGACCATTTCGATTTCCAATCATTTCATAACAATTTTTAAACAATTTTGCAAAATTCCTTCGAATTTCATAAAAAGATGATTTAAAAAATCTTGATTCTAGATATGCTTTTGATGAGAATTGAATTATATTTGTCCCCCAATATTCAATCCAGCGAAGGTTTATTGGTTCATCCCGTTCATTTTTAATAGATACTTGAGATATTAATAAAGGATCATCTCCATAAGGAGCAAAAATATTTTGACTAATGATTAAATTATGAGCTTGCACCTTTTTTTTATAATATCCAATTCCAAAAACGCGTTCAAACGATTCATTTTTATTTTTTCCAGAATAATATGTGGAAATTATATTTTTCCCATCAGATAAATAGCCAAAACCTCCTGCAAATTGATTAGATTTGGGGTTATAATCATTAAGGAACTTAGGTCCTCCCTCATCTTGTCTCACTTGGATGTATCCATAATTAGAAGCTACACCTACCAGTCTATGATTTCCAATTTCATGCAAATGTTCCGATTTCATCCGTAATTCTTCATTTACTGGGGAGATTGCTTTTGGATCATTTACTTGATCACATGTGTATTTATAAGCAGGTAAACCAAACTCATCTGTAATCCACTTTCCAAAATAACCCGAACCATTCTGCTTATTTTTCATAATATCTCTTTTCTCTTGTTTTATAATTAAAAAAAAAACTATTTATATCTAAAAAAATTTTAAGAAAAATAAAGTGTTACTTATCGTAACAAAAGATCTATAAACATTAAAATGTTGCTACATGTAATAAAGTATCTATAAATAATAACTAATAAATTTCAAAGATCAAATATGGTCATGAAGATGGAAGAAGGTGAAAGCTTTGCGGGACATTTTAAATTGAATATGGGAAGACAAGGGAATTTCATATTTGCCTTTATTTCAATCTTATTAGGATATTATGGTATCATAAGTAATTTGATCATGTTTGACATCTATGGGAATCAAATTCCATATACAGATCCAGAACTTTTCGATCGTACCCTCTTAATTTGGTCGTTTTTAACATATGTAGAGACGTTATTCTTACCTCCAACGCTGTTATTTTTTGTTTGTTTTATTATTACTTATAAAGAAGACATTCCACATTATGGAATTAAAGCTTCTATTTGGTTTGTTCCAATAATAATCTGCATTGGAATTTCTTGGTATTGGATAATGTTTGGTTTATCAATTTTACCCTTACAACATCTATTCGGAAATTGGAAAGGGTATCTGAACATGTTCATACTATTATTGATTAATCTGAGTGGAGCAATCTCAGGTTTTATGTTTAAAAAAATTGTACTACTCCGGAAACAACAAAAAGATCAAGAATTAGACAAAACAAAAATTAGCACTAAAAATATTATATTTTTTTACAGTTTAATATCAATTTTTTTATCATTTCTTTTATTCGCACTTATTAATGGTGTACTTAATTTCAATGTGTTTTCGTTTAACGAAAGTTCAAAGATCTTTGAAGTATTAATATTTTATATGATAATTTTCAGTTTTTTAACGATGATTTTCTTGATATATAGAAAAATGATCCAAAAAATTAATAATAAAAGTTTTAGGTAAAATCCAATGGCTCCTGCTCAAAACATGATTAAATACATCATAAAGCGCATAATATTAATGATACCTATGCTATTTCTACTATTAATACTTACATGGGTTTTATCGCGTGTGATGGCAACCGATCCTGCAGCAAATATGTTTGATCCTTTTACTACTGATCCAGCTGCTGTGGAGGCAATGCGGGAAAAGTTAGGATTAAATGAACCTTGGTTGGTTCAATTAGGTATTTATTTAAGAAATTTCTTCTTAGGAGATTTGGGGGAATCTTACTTAGGTCGATCACAAGGTTATGAAGTTTCAGAATACCTTAAAATAATTATACCAAGAACTATTGAACTTATGATTGTACCAACAGTATTAACTCCAATAATTGCAGTTAAGCTTGGGGTGATATCTGCTGCAAAAAAAGACAAACCAGCGGATACATTAATCCGTGGTTTAGCAGTTGCAGGTTCAGCATTTCCTAGTTTTTTAATCGCTATGATCTTTATGTATTGTGGTTCTGTTATTTTACCTGTATTTACAGGGGGAAAAATGTTTATTCCAACTTTTGGTTTTAAAAATCCAAGATTAGATGATCCGACTTCATATACAAATTTTAGAATATTGGACTGCATTTTAAGCAATAGGATTGATCTTTTAATGGACTCTCTTCTTCATTTGTTACTTCCCATGTTAACAATGATTATGATTTCTCTAGCTGGAATTACGAGGATTACCCGATCAACTATGCTTGATGTTTTACAACAAGATTATGTAAGAACTGCTAGAGCTAAAGGTTGTCCGGAAAGTAAAGTTATTAATAAACATGCGCTTAGAAATGCAATGATTCCAACTTCAACCGTTATCGTTGCTGGAATTGCAAGTGCACTTATTGGGTCTGTAATAGTAGAAAGAGTTTTTAATTATATTGGATTGGGATTCACTATGTGGGAAGCAATTTTATACAGCGATTATTGGATGATTCTTGGCATTATTATATACTTTGGAATCATCATTTTAGTTGCAAATTTAATTGCTGATGTGTTATATACTATAATTGACCCTAGAATCGTTTTTAAATGAAATAAAAAGTTAAATGTTTTTAAAATGAATAATAAAAATCAGATGGAATTAAAAGAGAGTTTCACAGAAACAAATAGCAATAAAACTAAGGAAAAATATAAAAGATTGCTGAAATTTTATCTTCTCCCATTTTGGAGAGATAAAGATTTTTCTGCTCAAGAATATGAACTCGGAAAAATTAAATCTAAAAGGAAACTATTTAATCGGTTATATACTCCTTTAACGATAGTTGGTGGAATATTATTATTAGTTATTGCAATTTGTGCTGTTTATGCTATGTGGTTAACTCCTTATTCTATTTACGATCTGAATTCCCGTCCAGGTGTGAATCCATATTCACCTCCCACTGAAGATCATCCATTAGGAACAACCCAACTAGGATGGGATATATTGGGAAGATTAATGTTTGGTTGTAGAACTGCACTTACAGCAGGTTTAGTAGCTATAACTATAGCAGTTGTGTTTGGAGTCATCATTGGTATAATCTCAGCATATTTTGGGGGTATTATTGATTCATTAATTATGCGAACTTTTGACATAATAATTGCATTCCCTAATTTAATATTAGTATTAATATATATCAGTATGTTTGGCTCAGAATTATCGAATATTTTACTAATTTATGGGATTTTAGGTGTGCCCAGATATGCTAGATTATTAAGGAGCTCTGTATTGCAAGGAAAACAAAATTTATATGTAAATGCTGCAAAAACAAGTGGTGCAGATAATTTTAGAGTGATGTTTAAACACATTTTTCCAAATGCAATTTCCCCTATTATCGCTTCTGTCTTTACTTCAATGGGAGCTACAATCCTGGGAATTTCTGCTTTAGCATTTCTCGGTTTTAGCGATAGCTCAATTATAGATTGGGGCACAGATATTAATGTCGGTAGAATTCGACTAATCACAAAACCATGGATTTCTTTATGGCCTGGAATTTTTATCGCAATAACAGTTCTTGGATTTATGTTAATTGGAGATGGCATTAGAGATGCACTTGATCCTAAGTCAAAGAAATGAATGTAGGTGTTGAATTATGATAATGAATATTGGAATGAATGTTATTGAAACTACTTTTGGAGCATTATTATTAATAATTTTCATGTTAATTATCCAAATATTAAATTCTATAGAATTTAAAGTAAAACAAAAGAAAATATTTTTTATCTCAGTATTCCCTGTAATATATTCTTTCATTCTGGTGTTTTTAATTCGTTTAATTAATACAAGTTTTAGATTTTTACCTGATAATACAGAATTTTATTTTGCTATAATGAGTAGTTTTTTTTGTCTTCTTCATTATTACTATTTTAAAAAATATATAAAAATAAATATGGAAAAAGCTAATTCGATAAAATATTTACTTAGATTTAGCTTTTTGTATGATATTGTCAATACAGATCCCAATACTAAAGAAGAGGATAAATTAAATCAAAAATATATTAGAAAAATCATAAAATATTATTTCTTAATTATTGGTATTGTCTGGATCATTGCCTTATTATCGATCATTATTAATTTTTTCAGCATATATATCTATCTCCAATTTGAATTTGGGTTTCAATGGTCATTATATTTAATTATATCTTCAACATTTTTGACAAATATTGGAAACAAATTAATACCATTAGAGAAAAGAATATCTCGTGAAATCATAAATTCATCAATGGTTGCTGCGGGTTTAGTTACTTATGGTATCTGGTCTTTACAATTATTGGTTTTTGGACTAGTTCTTCATTTCTATTTTCATCTTGTTCTATATTTCACAATTATTCCCATTTTTTTTATATTCTTCTTGATTTTCTTCAAAAAAATCTATAAACCGAAATCTGCCAAGATTGTAAAAGTAGAAATTAAAAAAAAAGAATCATCAAAATTTGATAAAAAAATCTCTTCTAAAGAAAAAAATAAGGCACTTTTAAGTATTAAAGGGCTTAAAACTTATTTTTATACAGAAGAAGGTATCGTTCGAGCAGTAGAGGATGTTTCATTTTCAATTTTCGAAAATGAAGTAGTTGGACTTGTTGGAGAAACTGGTTGTGGTAAATCTGTGACAGCATTATCAATACTTCAGTTAATTCCTCATCCTGGAAAAATTGAGAAAGGAGAAATAATATTTAAAGGAGTAGATTTGCTTCAAAAGTCAATTAAAGAAATTCGGTCTTTCAGGGGAAATCAGATAACAATGATATTTCAAGATCCCTTAAATTCAGTTAATCCTGTTTTTAAAGTCGGGGAACAAATATCTGAGGTTTATCTTTTACATCAACAGGATAAGTTACTCTCATCTGTAGTAGAAAATGAAATAAAACTTAATAAAATTCGAAAGTCCATCAATGAATTAAAAAATAAAGATAATTCCATAGATCCCCTAATTTCTGAAAAAATACATGAATTAGAAAAAGAATATAATAGTTTATTAAAATATAAATCTATTTATAGTGTAGCAAGAGAATGGGGTCAGAATTTATTAAAAGATGTAGGAATACCTGATCCAGAGCAAGTTTATGATAGATATCCTCATGAACTAAGCGGTGGTATGCGTCAAAGAGTTATGATCGCTATGGGATTAGCTTGTTCTCCTAAATTATTAATTGCAGACGAACCAACTACAGCGTTAGATGTAACTATCGAGAAACAAATTTTAAAGTTAATGAAAGAACTTAAAAATAAATACAACACATCTATTCTATATATCACTCATGATTTAGGTATTATTTCTAGGGTGTGTGATAGAGTTGCAGTCATGTATAGTGGTTATATTGTAGAGTATGGGGCAAAGATACAGTTATTTACAAAACCATATCATCCTTATACTCGTGGTCTTATTGAATCCATACCAGTAGTTGGAAAGGAAAGAGAATATTTGCCTATTATTCCAGGAATGGTTCCTAATTTAATTTATCCTCCTAAAGGATGTAGATTTCATCCTAGGTGTGATTATTGTTTTAAACCTTGTGATAGTGTCATTCCTAAACAAATTGAAGTAGACCCAAATTATTACGTAGCATGTCATCTATACGATCCAAGATATCGTGATGAAGCTGAAATTGTTTTAAACCAAGAAAAGAATAACGATAAAAAAAAACACTAATAAAAGTGATTTCAATGTTATATACTATTCAAACTGATCCATTTATATCTTCTTTACTTATATATATTTTTATAATGTTTGTTGATTTGGGTATTACTTTTTTCATTACCCATATTGGGAAAAATATGCAAAAAATCAGACCTAAGAATAAAACCATAATTTCTTTAATAAGTACTTTTTCTGGATTTTTTTACATTACTATTATTTACATAAATAATACCAATATTTTATTTGATCAATTCATTGATCAGATGGGTATCACAATTGGAATTTCTATGGTTATCAACCTAGTTCTAAAAATCTATGCAACTAAATTAGCTAAATTACAAAAATTAGTAGATATAAAAGTATTAGAAAAAGGAAAGAAACTCCTAGAAATTAAAAATTTAAAAATTTATTATCCAATCTATGGAGGGATGATAAAAAGGGTTATTGGAAATGTTAAAGCTGTAGACGATGTATCTTTTGATATTATAAGCGGAAGGACTATTGGTTTAGTTGGTGAAAGTGGATGCGGAAAAACTACGATTGCAAACTTTATTTTAGGATTAGTTCCAAAAGAAGGGGGTTCAATTTTTTACCATGGGAAACCTATCACAAAAAAATACTCCAAATATTTAAGACAAAAAATTCAAATAGTGTTTCAAGACCCAGATGCATCCCTAAATCCAAGGATGAAAGTGGTTGATCTAATATCAGAACCCCTTATCTGTCTATTAGGGATAACAAATAAAGATAAATTACGTCAAAAAGCTTTAAAATTACTGGAACAAGTTTCCCTAAAACGAGAACATTTGGATAGATATCCACACGAATTTTCTGGTGGACAAAAACAAAGAATCATAATTGCTAGGGCATTAGCATGTAATCCTGAATTAATCATCCTAGATGAACCTACTTCTGCGTTAGATGTATCCGTTCAAGCACAAATTCTAAATTTACTTAAGGATTTACAATCTACATATGGTTATGGATTTCTATTTATTACTCATAACTTAGCAGTTGTAAATCATATTGCAGACAGAGTGGTGGTGATGTATCTTGGTAAATTCGTCGAGATCGGAAATAAAAAGCAAATTTTTTCGAATCCAGCTCATCCTTATACAAAAGCTTTATTATCTTCACACTCTAAAATAGATCCTTATAATGATGATTTGGGATTTGTGCTTGAAGGTGAAGTCCCAAGTCCAGTGAATCCTCCTTCAGGATGTTATTTCAATCCAAGATGCACTTCTGATGCTCGAACTAGTGCATGTGAAAATGAAACGCCCCGTAGGATAGAAATTGAGGAAGATCATTGCATTTGGTGCATAAAACCTCCTAAAAAAGATAACTAGTTTTTAAATTAATTAGTTTTGGAACATAAACAGAAAAAAAAAGAATAACGGTCTTCGAGGTTATAAACTTACCTACAAGAGTCACTGAACTTACTTTTTTTTGATGGATTACTTATATAAGAGAGAAAGAACCACATCTAAAATATGCATACACACTTCATTATATAACTCTTGGCAAGCATAGTATTTAAGATGTAAAAGAAACAAAGACATAACGCGTGAATCAACTTTTCTCAATCGTTACTAGCT
The DNA here is from genome assembly GCA_029856085.1 of Promethearchaeia archaeon. Classification (GTDB taxonomy): domain Archaea; phylum Asgardarchaeota; class Lokiarchaeia; order Sigyniarchaeales; family SOKP01; genus Loki-b32. Next base: position 25,539 of record JAHQWI010000057.1, read on the forward strand.
AAAATTGGATGAAAGAATTCTGAAAAACATACTGAATCGTATATAATTCAAAAAAAACTGAAATAACAGTCTCAAAGGATTTAGATGTGAAAAATCTATTGAGCTGAATTGATATACATTAATATTTGACTCTTTCTAAATAATTTCGAATATTATTTCTTGTTTTTCATTTCCATCGGAAATTTAGCTGAATCTTTATAAGAAAGAAGTGATAATATTTATGTATGCAACTACAAAAAGTATCTCCTAACTCATTTAAGAGATTGGGAGTTAAATCACTTCTCTCTGATGAATATATGTTGGCATTTTTTAAAAGGTTTTGTGATGCAATCACATCTCGCATTTGGAGGTTCAAAAAGCCGAGAAATTGGAAGTATACAGATATTGACTTTCTAAAGGTGTTCTTCTTCTCTGAAATTATAGGTAGATCCATTCACGATACCAGTGAGTTGTTGAACGAACATTTGTTAGATCATAAAAGAGGAAGGCGGAAAATATTTACGGATGGACGTAGAAGACGAATGATACCCCACCAAACAGAGGTAAACAAGTATTTAAGAAAGATAGGACTACAAAGAGCACGCAATATTTTACGTGAGTGTCTTGACATTCAATTATTAGAAGCATTAGATCTAAACCTTATTTCAAAGAAAGTAAATGTCTTAATTGACTTCACAGAGCATCCATATTATGGAAAAAGAGATGATAAGATGATAAAAGGGACAAATCGGCAGAAAGGAACACTTAAAATGCGTCATTATTTAGGATTTTCAATTTTATCTCGTGAAATTCATTTGTTCGCAGGATTGGAGCAAGTAGCAACAGGCCAATCCAAAATTCCAATTATTCTCAAGTTCATCGATCATTTATTAAAATTGGGATTTGAGCTGAAATTTGTATTAATGGACCGAGAATTTTATAGAGCTGAGCTAATAGATGATATAAAACGAAAGGGAGGACATGCACTAATTCCTGCTAAACAATATAAGAAGGTTAAACATCTTATCACTGAATATCTTGAAGGAAAGTATGGTAGAGTGCGGAAGTATACATTCTCAACTGCTACCGAAGCAAAGCGGCGATTTTGGCAGGATGTGTATCTCATAATAAAAGCGAAACGAGGTTTTTCTCTTCAAGGCGTCAAAAGAGATTATAGAGCCGGAAGAATAACTTTAAAGGATGCACATCATAGGATCTTCACCATAATGACAACTGAGAAGCCTAAGGGTAAAACCAGTTCGTGGGCATCCCGCACATCATTATTTTATCGTCGAAGATGGTTAATTGAAACGGGGTTTTCCGACTTAAATCGGATTAATCGACGATGGAAATCAAACCATGATAATGTGCGCTATTTAGATATGCTGGTTCGAATGCTTCTTTATAATTCTTGGAAAATGAATAAAAAGCTGATTCAAAAAACTCAAATGCAATACCAGAAATCCTGTAATTGGACATTAAATCGAAATCAGGATAACCTTAAGGAGGCGTTTCTAACACTAGAGAAAAAATCATGGGGTGTGATCGGATAAATTCCAAATAATGTCGGTGTGCCGACCATAAGAAATAAATAAAAAAAAAGTAAATAATTAAATACTGGAAATAAAAAAAAAAAATAGGATTATTTTTAGGTTGGATTCATCTCTTCTTTTTGATCAAAATAGATATAATCACTAAAGCTGAAAAACCAATGATTGCAAAAGTTGGAAATCCTGGAATCGGAGGTAGATCTGCTGCGGATGGACAGTCAGGATTATATTTTATATTGTAAAAGTATGCTGCAGTCTTTGTTGGGTTACCTTCAAACTTACATGATAGTGCTGCGAAGGCTGGTTGTTGATAGAAGAACAAATGCGGATACAAGGATTGAACCTTTATAGTGATGTTATCAAACATTTCTTGTCGTGCTCCTCCAGCGTCAGATACTAAATCAACCTCCCAAATCCATTGATCTATATCAGGATCTGAAATATTTGCCCAATTCAGATATGCACCTGATTGCCATCTTGGCTGCATGTAACTTGCTGGATCTCCATCTCCACCATATCCTACATTATATATCTCCAATAGTTTTCGTAAGGAAAGGGTTAACAATTTTGTAACTATATCTCCTGATATTTCTACTGACGATTCTATTAAACCTCCAATTGTACGGGCAGCATCTTCAACATAAACAGCAATTGTATCCCAAGTAACTGACCGAGTAAATGTATGATTGAATAATGGAGTTGTATCGGCAATGTTTTCCCATGCTGCATTCATGGCTGGAGTAGTTTCATTTGTTAAACCAGCAGTTTCAGTAGGAAAAGCATCAATCAAAGTTTGTCGAGCAATTGCAAGGTTGAGATATGGATGTTCGAGTGCTGGATTATAGTATTTAGAACCTACAGAGACGGGTCCACCGCCTGGTACTGCTAATCCATCAAGACCTACGTTTACCAAACCCCAATAATCGATAGCATATGAGAGAGCCTTTCGGACAGGTAATGCAATTCGTTGAGTGTTTAATACTCCCACTATTTGACCTCCAGAAAGACCAAGATCTATAACATTAACCAAGTTACTTGAATTTAATGCATCGAAATCACTTTGACCGGATTCAATCCTTAAATAATCTGCTTGACCTGTCAAAATTGCATTTTCTTGAGTAGCTTGATCTTCAAAGAATGTAAATATAATTTCAGAAACATTTGCTGGCCCTCGGTAGTAATCATCAAATCTATAAATATGTCCAAACTCTGCTGAATGTTCTCCTAAAGTATATGGTCCGGTTGCCGTTAAATTTTCATGTCCCCAGAACGGTTTGTGTTGAAAGTCTGCATAGTATGTCGGAGATATCATTGAAAATATCGTACTTGTGAGGATATTATCCGAGGCTGAAAATTCACGACTTCCTCCTTGGATTTGAACCGTGAACTCATCAATAACTGTCGTTTGCTTTATTCTTGGAAAATAACTCCCAGGTGGTGCCGATGAATAGTTCCAATCCGCTGTGAAATAATCTCGATAAGGATCAATAGGAACCCACAGCGTTAAATTGTGATTATTCCACAAAGGATTAGTTGATCCGATTATTTCATAAACCCTATCAAAATTCCACTTAACACACGATGCATTAAACGGTGTACCATCATGGAAGACGACATCATCCCTTAGTGTAACATTTATTGTTGTAGCATTATGTTGAACAAAACTTTCAGCCAGTTCGTAGGTTAAATCCCCTCCAGGATGGTTATTTTCTTTTCCAAAAAGTTGCTCAAGGATATTTTGACTATATTCACCGAAAATCCTTGTTGCTTTATAAACTGCTGGATCGACATCTGTAAATTGTCCTGGAGTTACTGTCGCAAAGATAAGAACAGGTTCTTCTTCTTCTTGAGCAGAAACACCAATTAGATGTATATTTACTGAGCTAAGCATAACCAGAATTAAAACAAATATACTAAATTTCTTTTTATTAAATTTCATGTCAATTTTCCTCTTTTTCAAAAATTTATTAAATTACGATCAGTAACTTTTAATAAGTTACTTACTGTAACACTTATATAATCATTTATAAAATTATTGAGAAAATCATTACTTCCAGAAAATTGAATTGATAAGAAATTAATAATTATAAAAAAAATATTTACTCCATTAAATAACAAACAGAATATTACTATTTAACTCACTATTCATATTATATCTTTAAAAATTCAAAATTTATTAACTATTTAGATTCAAATAATGAGAGAAATTAATAATGCAAAATCAAAAGGACCAAGAAAACAAAGAACCACTTGTAGAGATACTAAAAATCTCAAGTTTGGCAAACGGGAAGAATGTATCAGAGAGGAGAGATGCAAAGTATAAGAAAATTTTAGAATATGCAATTCAGATTATACGAGAGCATGGTGTAGGTAACCTCACTTTACAGGCCGTAGCAAAAAGAATGAAGATAAAGCGTACCGCATTATATAGATACTTTATTTCGGTAAGAGAGTTATGGATTGCTATTCAAATAGATTTTCAAAATGATATAAATAATCTACTGCAAGATATGATCATTAAACATGATGGAACATATACTAATTTAGTTTTTAAACTATATACGTTCTATTATTCTTGGATTACAAAGGATTTGGTTAGATATACTGTACTTCATGATAAATATGCACCAGGTGCAAATAAATTAGGACCTATTGAAAAACGGTACAAACCATTTGATTTTTTCATATTCTTTAGATATTCAATCAAAAAGGGGATCGAGAATAATGAATTTAGAAGAGATTTAGATATAGGTTTTTGGATTTTTACTCTATGGTTCAAAATTTATGGATTAATTCACTCTACAATTTTCTTTATCGTTGATCCAGATATGTATTTTAATCCTAATTATCAAGTTTCTGAAATGACATGGGTTAAAGACTTTAAAACTCTAAAGGATGCATTTCCTACTGTTACGAACGAGCGTTTACATGATTATGTAGAAGATTTAATAAAAAAAGCCATAGATAAAATAAAGATCTAATTAATTGAGATTAATTTTTATATTATATCTTTTATATCTGAACTAATAATCAAATTTGTTGAAAAGAGAATGATAAAAAATAAATGAGACTTTGGGATTATCATACACATAATTCACGGTGCAATCACGCACAAGGTTCAATCATTGATTACGTAAAATCGGCAATAAATAATTACTTCATTGAACTTGGTGTAAGTGATCATGCACCAGGAGATATACTCCCAATTTTACCACAATATGAAAAATATAAAAAATATACAATGTCTATGAAAGATTTTCATGAGTATTTTAAAGAAGTAGAAATTTTACAAGAAAAATTCAAAAATCAAATCAATATTCGATTTTCTACTGAAATTAATTTTAACTCTTTAAATGCATTAAAAACTCAGAAAAAAGCTCTTAAACCTTATTTAGATAAATTTGATTATATTATAGGAGCGGTCCATAATATATATTGGGAAGGAGTGGATTCTTGGAGTATTAACATTCCCTATCAATCAACTCCCGTATTAGAGAAATATGGTGCAAATAAAATTAACTTACAATATTATAAAATGCTTAAACAGATGGTTAAATCGGATTTTATTGATATTGTTGCTCATTTTGATAATATTAAATACTTGTATCGTCCTAATGAACCAAATTATACGGATGAAGTATGGCAAATTATTTACGATGTAATGGATTTAATTGAAAAAAACGGAAAAGTTGTTGAAATTAATACATCAGGAATACTTAAAGGCCTTTCAAATCCTTTTCCTGGTGATGATATTGTTAAAGAACTGATACAACGGAAAATTCCTTTAACTCTTGGTTCAGATGCCCATAAACCAGAACATGTGGGATTTATGTTTAAAGATTTCATTAAAAAGGCTAAAAAATGGGATTTAAAATATCTATGTCTTTTTAATAAAAGAGAACTACATCCGGTTAAAATAACTTAATATGTTTGAATATAAAAAAAATCATTGAGCTGAGCAAGTTATGAGATTAGGTGCATTTCCTTCTAATAATTTAACTTTACCAAATGCAGTTCAAAAAAATAAGAATGGCTTTGAAGAATTAAATTTAGAAAAAGTTAAAATGGATTATTTAGTCTGCCAAACAATTAAAGAAGGTTTTACCTTGATGGAATTATCGATTCCTTTAATGTATCCTGGAGCTATTACTCCAAAAATTGTAGACTCTCTTAACAAATTGAAAAAGGAACATAATCTAACTTATAACATTCACCTTCCATTTCTAGGTCTTGAACCAACAAGTATCAATAAATACATTCATAAAGCGACTGTAGAATGTTGTGTTGAAGCAATTGAATTGACTAAATCTTTGGATCCAGAAGTATATATTATGCATATATCAGGAGGACTCGCTCCTCTGTTCATTAGCTCGAATGTTAACCAAGTGATTCGAGGATATTTTTTAAAAATCTTTACAGAAAATTCATCACAGACTGTTGGTGAAATTATCGATCTATCAGGTATCCCAGCAAAGAAATTTGCAATCGAGAATATTAATTTTCCCTTTGAGTTTACATTAGAAATTATTGAAGAAAATAATACATCGATTTGTATTGATACTGGTCATTTACTTGCTGGTTTTTCGGGGGAATATGACTTATTAGAAGTCATTAAAGAGCATTATGAAAAAATAGTAGATATACACTTGCATGATTGTTTTTTGGAACCAAAATCTAAAAGACCATTAGATCATCAAGCGTTAGGAACAGGACTATTTTCACCAGAAATCCTTTCATATTTAGAGAAAAGAGGATTTTCTGCCCCAGTTATGCTTGAAATGAATTTACTTCAAGCATCAGAAAGTCTGAGATGGATTAAAAAAAATTGTCCCAAGATTGATATTAAATTATAAAAACTGGATTTTTAGAAAAAAAAGAAGATCAGGAATTTTTTGGCATATCTCTAGGAATCTTCAATTTCCAGTTTGGTTTTCTTTTTTTGAGAAAGGATATTACTCCTTCGCGCGCATCTTCCTGTTCTCCCATCCATCAAAAATATTTATTATTAATTTTTTCAGCTTCAAGGATATCTGTTTCCAATAAAAATTGATAAAGCATTTTCTTTGTGAGTGCAACGCTCACTGGTGCACATAATAAGACTTCTTCAGCAATTTTGTGGGCGGTTTCCTTTAATTTATCATCTGGAACTACCTTGCTAACAAGTACAAACTCCAATGCTTCTTTTGCATTAATAATCCGATCCGTATACATTAATTCAGCTACTCGACTAATGCCTATTATTCTCGGCAAGAGCCATGGACTGGCTATTTCGGGAATTACTCCCCTTCGATTGAAGACAATTCCAATCCGTGCACTTTCGGATGCAATCCGAATATCAAAAGGTAAAATCATGGTGATTCCTGTTCCAATAGCAGGTCCGTTAATTGCGACAATTACTGGTTTTTTCAACTTTAGATATTTTTCAATGTTACTACTTTGTGTTTTTTCATTAGTTTCTTTTCGTTGTGGACGATTCTTTCCAGAGAAGGTGCTCTTACCACCAACTGAAAGGTCTGCACCTGCACAAAAACCTCTACCTGCTCCTGTAAGAATTATGACTCTCATTTCTGGATCATTTTCAACTTCCATTATTGGTTAATAGAGAGATAAAAAAATGTGAATTCCAAAATTTACGTCTTTAGGAAAAAGTGATATTCTATTAAAGTACTTCTTTGATTAACTTTGGCACATCCCAAGGAGTATTAGCAATTGAGGCTCCTGCTCCTGTGAGAGCTCTAATTTTACCTTGTGCGGTGCCAAAATCACCTGAAATGATTGCACCCGCATGACCCATCCTTTTACCTTCTGGAGCGCTTCTTCCGGCTATATATACCACGACAGGTTTATCAATATGATGTTTTATAAATTCAGCTGTTTTTTCTTCTTCATTGCTACCAATTTCGCCAATTAGAACGATAAGTTTGCTGTTAAGATCGTTTGAATAATATTCAACAGCCTCTATCATTGTTGTACCACGAACAGGATCTCCTCCAATTCCGATATAGGCTGATACTCCAATTCCTGCATTTCCAATTGATTTTGTAATTTCATAGGACAATGTACCGCTTTTTGAGATAACCGCTACATTTCCATAATTGCACATGTCACCTGGCATTATCCCTAATTTTATTTTATCTGGTATCAACATACCTGGGCAATTTGGCCCTACAATATGTAGTTTTCGCTCATGAGCCATCTCACTTAATTGAATCATGTCAAAAACAGGAACATTTTCAGTTATAATACAGGTCATATTAATTCCAGCAAGTAAGCTTTCTTTTACCGCATTAAAAGTAAACTGTGCTGGAACAAATACGATACTCGTATCACAACCCGTTGTTTCAATTGCTTCATTGATACTATTAAACACGGGAATGCCATTAACAGCTTGACCTCCCTTTTTAGGAGTAACTCCTGCTACAATATTGCTTCCATAGTCTAGCATTAGGCGAGTATGGAACTTACCTTGGCTTCCAGTAATACCTTGAACTACTACCTTGGATTTTTCACTGATGTACATCTTATCCCCCTACAACCTCCTTTACCTTTTGTACTGCATCCATTACATTTTGAAAAGCCGTAATTCCAGCATTGCTAAGGAGGGAAATTCCTTTTTTATCGTTTGTGCCAGTTAATCTTATTACCATCGGTGGTGTATCTTTAAAATCTTCTAATGCTTGAATTATTGCTTCTGCAACTACATCACAACGAGTAATTCCACCATAAATATTTACTAAAACAGCTTTTAGGTTCATTTTAAGTAGCAATTCTAATGCTTTATATACCCGTTCTTTACTTGCTCCACCACCAACATCTAAAAAATTTGCAGGTTTTAATCCTAATTCTGATAGAACATCCAATAATGCCATTGTCAATCCAGCTCCGTTTGCTAAAATACCGATTTCACCAGAGAGCTCTACAAATGAAAATCCAGCTTCTTTTGCTAATTTTTCTAGCTGTGAAAGTTTTTTGTTTTGTAACTCTTGAACGATTGGTTGTCGAAATGCTGTATCATCATCTAATATTATTTTACCATCAACTGCTACTAATCCAGAAGGAGTAAGAACTAACGGATTTATCTCTACAAGCTGTGCTTCAACGCCTTTAGTAATTTCCCATAATTTTTTAAATAAACTTATTGCCGAATCCAAGAGCTCTCCTGTAAATCCTAACTGTTTTGAAACTTTGATAGCGAGATCTTCTGATAAGCCTTCACTTAAAGTAAAACTTTCCTTTATTATTGCTTCAGGATTAGTTTTAGATACTTCTTCAATGTCAATCCCCCCTTCTTTACTTGCAATAATGAAAAATTGTCTTCCTGACGCATCTAAAGCGATTGAGCAATAATATTCATGGTCAATTTGAGCTAACTCTTCTATAAGAATAGCTTCTACATGGAATCCCGCAACTTCCCTACTAAAAAATTCTTTACAAAGTGATATTGCTTCCTCTTTAGAATTGACTATTTTTATTAATCCTGCTTTTTTTCTGCTCCCAATTGCAATTTGAGATTTAATAATTGCAGGAAATGTGAATTGCTTTGCTTTTTCTTCTATATTTTCCCCTTTTTCAATAATAATATTCTTCGCTAATGGAATGTCATATCTGCTGAAAATTTTTTTACTTTCATATTCAAGTAATCGAATAAATTATCCCTCCTTTTTGTTTAGCTTACTAGCAGCAATCAAATCCCAAATTAATATGAAACTCATTTATTTATTAATAAAATTTTTTCTAATAATCTATAAAATAAATGTCGGAATTTAGTTGGGCTCTGCTTCTTTATTGTAGTTTTTTGGAATACTTTAATATATAATAAAGTGAAATGAATAATTACAAGTAAATTTTGTTGAATATTAAAATGAATCCATCCATTGAAGCCCAAAAATCAGATAATGCTTCTACAACGAAAATGATTACGTTTTCTATGGGATATTTTCTCAATATTTTTATTATGGTAGCTTTCAATTCTTATGTCTGGACTTTTTATGAGGTAGAACTTGGCTTGATGGGTATCGTATCGCTATGGCCAATATACATGGCAATCGCGAATGTGATATATACAATATGGAGTATGATATCTAATCCTCTTTTAGGATATTTTACAGATAAACCCCTTAGATGGACAAAGAAAAGGGGTTTTCACACCCCTTGGATCATCATTGGGGGAATTCCAACTATAATATTTTTTTTCCTGCTTTTCACACCACCAAAAGTAACAGGAGTGGAAAGTGTTATCCCAATTTTAGTTTATTATATATTGATAGTGTGTCTATTTGACACATTTTATTCACTCCTTCAAACACATTCTTTTGGGGCTTTTGCTGCGCACTTTAGGGGTGATAAGGAGCGTGTGAAAGCAGGATTTTCAACTCAAATCTTTACATTTATAGCAAATTTTTTAGCAATCGCAATCTGGTCGCAAATGATTGATACTGAAAATATTAGATCATTTACAATTGCGGCATTGGTAAGTGTAATACTCTTAAGTATTTCTTTAATTATTTTTATTCCGGGATCAAGAGAATCTGACGAAATAAAAGAACGATTCATTGTAGGATATGAGAATGCAGAGAAAATTCCTTTTTTCAAAACCATGAAAATTGCAATAAAGCAAAAAAATTTCATGTTAGTACTGTTTACATACATATTATTTATGATAGCAATGGGTTTAGTAAGTATGAATTCATTTAATTTCGTTGATGACGTTTTGCAAGCAGAACAGAAGATTAGAACCATTGAGTCAACCTTAATGCTTGTTTCTTCTCTATTAACAATGCCGATATGGTTCCGTGTAGTTAAAAAAATTGGACATTCTGCCATGTATTCACTAGGATTAACTATTTTTGGATTCAGTGTATTATTTAATTTGTTTATTGTAAATGTATTCCAATTCTTTCTAATCGCAATTTTTAGAGGTGCTGCGATTGCAATGTTTTTGATAATGTTATCACCTCTATTTGCTGACTGTTATGATGAGATTGCTGTAAAAACTCAAAAACATCAGCAGGCCACATTATTAGGAATTAGAAATTTATTCCTTAAAATTTCTGTAACAATTCAAAGCTTAATCATAGCATTTATACACATTATTACTGCTTATGAACCTATTAATCCAAGTGGAGAGGCATTATTTGGTCTTCGCTTAATCCAAGGTCTATTCCCATTTATATTTTGTATAATAGGAGCTTTGATTTTTTATAAGTGGTTTGATTTAAAAGGAAATAAAAAACAAGAAATCATGCAAAAATTGCATGAAATGGGATTATGAGTGCAAATTATCAATTTCCTATTATTTGTCTTATAAGTTTATTTTTTTCTTTTCAACTACTTACAGAAATATTTCTTATTAAGAATCCTTAATTTTCTAATCCCTTTATCTTAAGCGGTGGTCGCGGGACTGTTCTTCGATATTTCACAGCAGGATAACCCAATGTGAAGGCCCCTAGTACCATTCCCTTTATTCCTAAAATATTTAAAATCTCCCTATTCATGGGAACAGCTCCTTGAATCATTCCAATCCAACAAGTTCCAAGACCAAGACTTTCAGCTGCTAGCATCCCATAAGTTAAAGCAATTCCAGCATCATTTGCCCGTAATCCAATCATCACTGTGTTTTTTTCAACAACCCTATAATATAGTACAATTACATGAGGGGCATTGTAAAAAATACTTCGACCTATAGATTTGAAATATTTGAGTGCTTGTTCACTTGATTGAAATCCCATATATTCGTATTGAGTTTTTACTATTTCATTGCTCAATGCTTCGATTTTTTCAGGATCAGATAAAATTACATATCGCCACTTTCGGGCATTAGAAGCGCTTGGAGCATATCTCATTGCATCAAAAACTTTTTCGATTAATTCCTTAGGAACTTTTTTATTTTTATAAAGTCTTATTGATCGTTTTGCGCGTATGAGTTTATAAATCTTGTCGAAATCTACAATACTTTCTGGAGAATCTATTCCTGGAAAAGTCTCAACATCATCTAGATCCTTTGTAATAATCGCATCTTCAGGACAAATTGCTATGCAATGTCCACAGATATTACATGTATTTAGACTTTCATTGAAAACTACTTCTTTATCTTTATTAACAGAAAAATAAGCACGACCACACTCTTGGATACAGAGCTTACAATTTGTACATTTTTCTTTATCAATACCGATTACTGACATGTTAGTTAACCTTAATGTGAATAATTTATTCTTTTTTTAAGAAAATTAAGGGTAATTTATAAAAAATTGGCTAATTATTAGCAAATTTAATTATTAACCGGAGATTTGATTTTAATACAAACATCAATATCTAGAGTTGTTCTTGCAACATTATAAGCAGGAAGAGCTAACCCTCCGATTATAACAGTCGTAATCTTATAGTGAGATGCAACATCTAAGATAATTTGGAGTATATTACTTATCAACTTCAATCAACCTAAGCATATCCTTGAAAATTTGTTCTGGAGTTTTGCCTCTTTCAATTAGGCGTTGAAATTCATCTACTTTTTTATATGCTCGTTCTATATCTGCAAGAGTAATATGAATAGGGGCTCTTTTTTCTTTTTCCGGTCTCATTTTTTTCTAAGAAACAAATGTTTTTAGTTTCATTTATAATTTTATGTTGTTTAAACCTATAAATTTATTCTCCCTATTTCCAATAAGTGTATTTTATATCTTATTAGTAAAATGTTTTTATTCAATACAATAAAATATGATATTTAATGAGAGTAGAAGAATTTGATGTTTTGATAGTTGGAGCAGGTCTTAGTGGTTTAAGAGCTGGTTTAGAACTCTCAAAAAAATGGAATATCGCAGTAATTAGTAAAGTTTATCCTGTTAGATCCCATTCGGGTGCAGCTCAGGGTGGTATTAATGCCGCTTTGAGTAATTTAGAGGAAGGAAAGGGTGATACACCCAAAGCTCATGCATTTGATACAGTTAAAGGCTCTGATTATCTTGCAGATCAAGATGTTGTTATGTTTATGTGTGAAGAAGCCCCAAAGATTGTTGTTGAGTTTGAAAGTATGGGTGCTCCTTTTTCCCGATTGGATTCAGGTCTAATTGCACAGCGACCCTTTGGAGGAGCAGGTTTTCCACGTACATGTTATGCGGGTGATAGAACAGGTCATGCTTTACTTCACACACTCAATGAACAATCTATTCATAATGGGTTGAATTTTTTTAATGAATACTTTTTAGTAGATCTTTTTAAAGCTGATAGGAGAATCGCAGGATTAATTGCCCTTGATATTGCTAAGGGTGAATTAGTGTCATTTCGAGCACCATATGTTATATTAGCAACTGGAGGGTTCGGACGTATTTTCAAATTCTCTACTAATGCTGTTATCAATACAGGTGATGGTGTTGGAGCTGCATTTCGAGCCGGGATCCCTATGCAAGATGTTGAATTTGTTCAATTTCATCCAACAACTTTATTTGGGACAAATATTTTAATAACCGAGGGCGCTCGAGGTGAAGGTGGATATTTATTTAATAATAAAAATGAACGTTTTATGGAAAAGACCGCACCAAAAGCTATGGAACTCGCCCCACGTGATATTGTAGCACGTTCAATTGAAACAGAAATTATTGAAGAAAGAGGATTTGAAAATTCATACGTTCATTTAGATCTTACTCATTTAGGTGCTGAGAGAATTAAGGAGAGACTTCCTGGTATTAGAGAGATTAGTATGTCTTTTGCGGGGATTGACCCAATTGAAGAACCAATCCCTGTACAACCTGGTCAGCATTATTCAATGGGTGGAATTGGAACTAAATTCGATGGGGAATATGGGGAAACAGATCTATCAGGACTTTATACTATTGGTGAATGTTCTTGTTTATCTGTTCATGGTGCTAATCGATTAGGTGGTAACTCGTTATTAGAAACTGCAGTATTTGGGAGACATATAGGAAGAAAATTACTTAAAAAAGGATTACCTAATAAGTCATCATTAAGCGAAATTCAGATTGCTGAAGAAAGGGCAATCGATAATATCGAAAGATTATTTAAGAGCTGGAATGAAAATACTGGTAAAAAACCCGTAGAGATTAGAAATGAAATGGGAGAGACTCTGAATAGGAATGTAGGCGTCTATAGAACTGATAAGGATCTTAAGAAAGCGACCACAACCCTTCTAAGATTACAAAAAGAATTCTTAAACACACAAGTTTCAACAGAAGATAGAAGTTTTAATTATGGACTAATCCGAACTTTAGAACTTAGAAGTATGTTAGATATTGCAGAAGCAACTGCTTATGCCTCATTATGGAGGAAAGAGAGTAGAGGCGCTCATTTCCGTATTGATCACCCTACGAGAAATGATGATAAATATCTCGTGCATACAATGATTTATAGCGTAAAAGATGAGTTGGAGATAAAGACAAAACCAGTTAAATTAGGAATATTTGAGATTAAGGAGAGGAAATACTAATGGTAGAAAAACATAAATTTTTGGTTTATAGAAATTCTGGTAATGGAAAAAGTCATTATGACAAATTCGAATTTCCAGTTTCAAAGGGAATGAGTATTTTAGATGCTCTTTTTTATATACAGGATTATTTTGATTCAACCCTAGCTTTTCGTTATGCGTGTAGGGGAGCAATTTGTGGATCATGTGGAATGACTATAGATAAAGTACCCTTGCTCGCGTGTAGAACTCAAGTCTCAACCGTCAAAACTTCAAAAAAACCTGCTAAATTACCCGAGTTTAAGTTTAGTGATCATCCAGAGTGGGATCCAGAAACTGAAATCTTAATTGAACCGTTACCCAATATGTCTGTTTTAAAAGATTTAGTGGTTGACATGGAACCTTTCTGGAAATTTTATAGAGAAATAGAACCATATTTCGCAAGAAAATGGAATGATGTAGCTCCTGAATCATTACAATCAACTGGACAAATGAAGACCATCGAGAGATTAGTTTATTGTATCTTATGTGGATTGTGTTGGGCTTGTCCAGTTAGCAAAGAGAATCCTAATTATCTTGGACCCGCTCAACTAGCTAAAGCTGATAGATTTATTAGGGATTCTAGAATATCAGATGATAGGCAAGAATCAATCCTTTCGCGTGTCTTACAAGATGATGCAGTTCCTGCATGTGAGAAATTCTTCGTTTGTAATAGGGTTTGCCCTAAACGCGTTATGCCCGGAACTGCTATTAAAGATATCAGAAATAATTGGATCAATGAATAAAAATTAAATTTTTTAATTTATGTTTTTCTTATGCTTCTTTTTATATTTTTATTGAGAGTAATCTATCAAGTGTAGTTTTAAGTCCTAATTGATCAGCTTTACTAATTAAGAAAGATAAATCAATCTCTTCTTTATTTGCATGGAATAATGTCAAAAAATCGATAATATCTTGATATTCCAACAATTCTGAACTGGGAATATCATCAATTAAGCCCATATATAATATTTTGCCAATTAGCACATATTCTAACGGTGCTATGCATAAATTTTTTCCAAGAATGTTCTTTCTTTTGGCGTTGTTTAAGACTTCATGTTCATGTTTCTTATCAGCAACTTTTACATCTAACCTTAAAAAACTCCTTTTATCAAATATAGAGATATTTGTCTTTTCTTGGTAAGCTAATTTAAATTGATCATCTAGCACATCAAATTCATAAGCTTTTAACAATCCTATAAATTGAGAAATTTTAGACATGTCATCTTCAATAATAATATCAATGTCTTGGGTTGTTCTTACATGACCATAATGGATTACAGCAATTCCTCCTACGATTACATGTCTAATTTTAGTTGCTTCAAAAATTATTTCTAAACGAGATAAAACATTTTCTATTTCAGCCAAAATTATTATACCTCTTTCTGTTTGATCTAATCTTCTTTTTAAAGGTTATATTATTTCTTACTATTTTTTGAATTTCCTCTTCAGATAGTTTGACATTCCTCATAGATATTCCCTCTTTTATTAATTCAAAAACTTCATGAATGAATTTATCAGCGATTTCAAGGATATCAACATCTTTCTTAATCAGTCTCTTTGCGGCTTCGATTTCTTTTTGAACTTTTTGTTTTCTTAGTAAGTATAGATTATTTCTAGAGATTAATTCATTTTCATATTCAGTAGAGTCAGAATCCATTATTGTTAAATTCTCCCTTTGTTTTTAAGCTATCTCTTAAAGAAAAATTATAATTTATCTATATATATTTATATTCAACTAATTTAATTATTTTAATCTTCAAAGATTAATAAAAGAAAAAGATAATTGGATAAAAATGAGCTTAAAGGAAAAATATAAACCGACATGGAATTCTTTAAAGAAGCATAGAACTCCGGAGTGGATAGATGACGCAAAATTTGGAATTTATTACCATTGGGGTGTTTATTCTGTTCCCGCTTGTGGTCCTAACGTCAGTTGGTATCCGTTCTGGATGTATAGGAAAGGATCTCGACAATATGAATACCATGTTAATCATTATGGAGATCCATCTGAATTTGGCTATAAAGATTTAATACCATTATTCACAGCGGAAAAATTCAATCCCGATGAGTGGGCAAAATTATTTAAAGATGCAGGAGCTAAATTCGCCGGTCCTGTTGCGATTCATCATGATTCCTTTGCCATGTGGGATAGTAAGGTAACTAAATGGAATGCTGCCAATATGGGTCCAAAGAGGGATACTGTCGGTGAAATGGAAAAAGCGATAAGAAAGCAGGGTATGAAATTTATGGTTGCATTCCATCATGCTGCAAATTGGTTCTTCTTTCCACATTCTATTCCTGAATATGATACTTCAAATCCAGAATTCGCAGGGTTATATGGCGTGAGATACAATGGGAAATATAAACGATATCAGGTATGGCCAAATAAAGAATTTCTTGATTGGTGGAAAGCTATTGTTATTGAAGTAATTGATAAATATAAACCTGATCTTATATGGTGGGATTTTGGGTTAGGAAAGATTAATGAAAAATATAAAAAAGAAGTCTTGGCATATTATTTTAACAGTGCGGATGAATGGGGAAAAGAGGTTGAAATACTCTATAAAATGAACAACATTCCCCCTGGAGCTGGGGTAGTTGATTACGAAGTGGGACGGGCAAATAAATTAACATATTTTAAATGGATAACAGATACTTCTGTAGATATTAATGCTCAAAGTACAGCCTGGGGTTATGCTCGAGAAGCAGGTGTAAAGTCATCTAGAATACTCGTTCATAATTTCATTGATCGAGTGGCAAAACACGGTTATTTAGTTATTAATGTGGGTCCAAAAGCTGATGGTACTATACCAGAGCTTCATCAAGAAGCATTACTGGATATGGGAAAGTGGATGGAACTTAACGGGGAGGCTATTTATGGAAGTACCCCCTGGTCGATTGCTGAAGAAGGACCTACGAAATTGGAAGAGGGTGGTATGTTTTCTGAAAGAAGTGATCGACCGTACACTCCAGAAGATATCCGGTTCACAGTGAAGGATAATGCACTTTATGCAATTGTATTAGGATGGCCTTATAGACCAAAATGGACAATTTCAACCCTTAGAAAATCTTTAATAAATGTAGATCAAAATGAAAATAATTCAATCCACCTTATCACAGAGGAAGAAATCAAATCTATCAAAATGTTGGGAGTTAATCAAGATCTTAGATGGACATTAGACGATGATGGCTTACATATAGAAGTTCCAGATAAAAAACCATGCGATCACGCAGTAACTTTCAAAATTAGTTGGAATTAGTCTGGTTTTTAAAAATTTTTTTTACCAAATTTTTTTAAGAATATTAGATAACAGATATCTATGAATACCAGATTATTAGAATCTAAAAAGATTATTAGAAATACTGTTAATCGAGTTCAATATATAAAACAAGAAGGAAATTCTTTTATTTTCAAAACTGAGGGGCGGTCTTACCCTAAAAAAATTCAAGAACTTCTTCCTAGGAACAAAGTACAAGAAGCTGATAAATTTAATGGTTTCTTACAAATAGAAATTCTTTCAGATACAATTTTTAGAATTCGTTATAAAGAAGCTGATACCATTGAAGAAAATGAAACCCCTATGGTTATTGGCACATTCGAAGGCCCTCAAAATATAGATATTTCGATATTGAAAGACAAGATTGAAATAAAAACTAATCAGATAAATATAAATATAATTCTATATCCTTTTAGAGTTCAAGTAAACAATTTTACTGAAAAAAAATTATGTGGAATTGGAGGTTTTGAAAAACATGATTTCAGGCAATGGGATTCATTTAATACGGGAATTTGCTATTCACAAAGTGATAAATCTCCAATTGCCGTTGAATTGTTTGATCTCGATCCTCATGAAGCGATTTATGGATTTGGGGAAAAATTTACGCGATTAAATAAGGTTGGGCAAACTATTGATATTTTAACTGAGGAAGCTTCTGGTACAATGTCTCCACGGACTTATAAACCTATACCGTTTTTTGTAAGCACTAAAGGATATGGGGTATTTTTTAACCATTCAAGTCTGATGACATGTTGGGTTGGCAGTTTAAGCTCTGGAGATATTCAGATTGCAATCGAAGATAATTTTCTAGATTATTTTGTCATTTTGGGAGACATTAAGGAGATTCTTTCCCAATATACAGATATTACTGGTAAGGGCGTAGTACCTCCAAAATGGAGCTTTGGGTATTGGCAATCTAAAATCTCGTATAAAAGTGCACAAGAAACTCTGAAAATAGCCCGAAAACTTAGAGAAAATAAAATACCTTGTGATGTAATTCATTTAGACACCTTTTGGTTTAAAGAAGATTGGTACTGCGATCTTGAAATGGATAAAGAGAGGTTCCCAGATCCTGAAGCCTATTTTAACGAAATGGCTAAAATGGGTTTTAAAATTTCTTTATGGCAATTACCTTATATTCCAGAAGGTTCTCAATATTTCGAGGAACTAAAAGCGGTTGATGGTTTTGTAAAAACTAGTGATGGTGAAATATATGATACTGGCATAATTTTTAGCAAAGAAAAAAGACTCGCGGCATGTATTGATTTTACTAACCCCAAAGCGGTTGAGGTTTATCAAAAATGGATTGGCAGACTCCTTAAATTAGGAGCTAAAGTAATTAAAGTTGACTTCGGGGAACAAGCACCTATAGATGGTATTTATCATAATGGTAAAACAGGTCGTCGAATGCATAATTTATATCCTCTTCTTTATAACCAAGCAGCAGCTAAAATAACAAAAGAAATACATGAAATAGGATTTATTTGGGCAAGATCGGCATGGGCAGGTTCACAACGTTATCCTGTTCATTGGGGGGGTGATAGCTCAGCTAACTGGTTTAATTTGATACCAACCCTTGAGGCAGGACTTTCATTTGGACTTTCTGGATTCCAATTTTGGAGTGAAGATATTGGCGGCTTCACAGGCAGTACTGGTGGAGATCTATTAATTCGTTGGATGCAAATGGGATTATTTCATTCTCATAGTAGGATTCATGGGACTTTTAAAAGGGAATTATATAGGTTTAATAAAAATGTTATAAAAATTTGTAGTGATTACATTAACTTACGATATCAATTAATCCCATACATTTATGGATCTGCAATAAAATGTGTTAAAGCTTCTTTACCGATGACTAGAGCACTAGTAATTGAATTTCAAGACGATCCAACTGTATGGAATATTGGTGATCAATTTTTATTTGGAGATTTCTTTTTAGTAGCCCCAATTTATAGAGCTGATAATAGTAGAGCTATTTATTTTCCTGAAGGAACCTGGATTGATTGGTGGACTGGAGATAAAATTAAAGGAAAGCAATGGATTGACATTGATTCAGATATTGACAAACTGCCTCTTTATGTAAGGGAGGGAGCGATAATTCCAATGAGTCCTATCATGCAATACATTGATGAATTTGAAATTAGGGAAATTGAATTATATATTGCACCCTTTCAAAGAGATGGAATAACTGAATTCATCGTACCAGTAAATAATGAAATGATCAAAGTTGAGTATACAGCTTTAAGTGGAGAGCATAATATAAAGATAGAAAAGAGTAAGGTTAAATTTAAGATTGTAGTAATGGGGGATGAAGAGTTAAAAATTAATAAGGAATAACGTTATTAAATTTAAGAAATCTCCCGAATCAAATTAATAACAGTAAAGATTTTTTCCTTCAATTCGGAAATTTGATAAGGATTTATTAATTCATCTATTTCCATCTATCGAGAGTAGGATTCCACATTCCTATATATAATTTTTCATCAAAACTATTAAGAAGAGACATATCTCCTTCAGATAGGGTAAAATCGAAGATTTGAGAATTTTCTATTATATGTTCTTCTTTTGATGATTTAGGGATTACAATGATATTATGTTGTAAACCCCATCGGATTAATATTTGAGCAGTAGTTTTATTATATTTTTGAGCTACTTCCATGAGTTTTTTATCGCCTAATTTTCTTCCACGGGTTAAGGGACTATAAGCTTCAAGTCTGATGTCATGATTTTCACAAAAATCTTTTAAATCTTTCAAATATAGATAAGGGGTAAGTTCAACTTGATTAACTGTTGGTATAACATCCGTTTCATTTAGTAACTCTTCAAGATGATGTTGATAGTAGTTACTTACGCCTATAGAACGAGCTTTTCCATCTTTAAAAATTTTCTCTAGAGCTTTCCACGCATCTTGTCGATGGGTTGGTTCTGGCCAATGTAGTAGATAAAGATCGACGTAGTCTAAATTTAAACTTTTTAGGCTTCTCTCAAATGCTTTCAGTGCTTTATCATATTGAAATGATGATATCCAAAGCTTAGTTGTAACAAAAATTTCTTCTCGTTTTAAATCGTATTCCTGCATTGCGTTCTTTATACCTTGACCAACGCTCTTTTCATTACCATATATCGTTGCGGTATCAAAATGCCGATACCCCGCACTAATAGCCCAATGAATGGCATTTGCTACGGCATTTCCATCCGAAATTTCCCATGTGCCTAACCCTAAAAGTGGTATTTCAACACCATTATTTAATTTAATTTTGGAGTTTATGTTTAAATCCATAATTTCTCACCTCACTGTTTTTTCAACCAATTTTTCATGTTTTTAATCAACTCTTTTTGTTGAAGCTGCCATTTTATTAGGATCTGACATTACTTCAACAATCGAAGGCTTTCCAGAACTTAAAGCTTGCTGTAAAGCATCATCCATTTTATCTGGAGTTTCAACCCTAATTCCAAAGCCCCCACAAGATCGAGCAAACTCAGCAAAGTTAGGATTAGGAAACTCGACGCCATAGATTGGATAACCATCACGTATTAATTCTTTTTTGATATTCTTTAAAACACAGTCATGGAATAAAACAACTACAATGTTCAAATTTTCTCGTACTGTTGTTGTAAAATCAGCCATTAGCATAGCGAATCCTCCATCGCTCGCAAGGCAAATAACCTGTCTTTCGGGATAATTTATTTTCGCTGCAATTGACGCAGGCAAAGCAAAACCCATACTTGCCATATTTGCATTTAGATAAGTTTTATGTCCTTCGCAAATGAATTTCTTATAGAAATGATATGTATGATCACCCACATCCACACATATGATTGCATCCTTTTCTAAAATTCTCCTCATAGATTGAATAACATACCCTGGATTTATTGGAACCGATAAATCCTTTGCTTCTAATTCAAGTTCAGCCATATGTTCTTGTTTCATTTTAAAAACGTGTGATAAAAAATCATTGTTTTCCTGTTTTACTTCTACTAAAGGTAATAATTTCTCAAGAATGAGTTTGCCATCACCTATTAATCCAACATCAACATCAAAGGTTTTACCTATACGAGTTGGGTCATGATCGATTTGTAATATTTTTACGTTTGAAGGTACGAGATTTGCTTGTCTAAAACCTGAGCCAATAATTATTATTAAATCACATTCTCGAATAGCCATAGCTGAATATTTTGTCCCTATTGAGCCTAATACACCCACAGCATATTTATGTGTTTCATGAACAACACCTTTAACTCGTGAGGTAGTGGCAATTGGAGCTTTCAATTTCTCTGAGAGATCAATAAGTAGTTTTCCAGCATATCTCGATCCCCATCCCCCGAATACTACTGGTCTGGTGCATTTATTGATTAGATCTGCCGCTTTTTGTATTTCTTCATCAGTTGATATAACATTACTTTTAAACAATCGTTTTTCTGGTTGGATTATTTTATCATCTAATTTATCAACAAGAACATCTGTCGGGCAACTTAAAACAGCTACTCCTGGTTTCTTGAGTGCATATTTTGCTGCCATCATTGTAAGCTTAATTGCCTGATTCGATCTTGCAATAGTTTCAGCATATTCTGCAAAGGGTCGAAATAATGTAATTTGGTCTATCTCTTGAAAAGCTTCACTACCTAAGTAAACTTCAGCAATTTGACCTACAAGTGCTAAAACGGGGCTTCTATCAGTTGCAGAGTCCATTAATCCAGTAATTAAATTAGTGGCTCCAGGTCCAGCAATAGACATACAAACACCTAACTTACCGGTAATCTTTCCGTGAGCAGAAGCAATGAAGGCAGCTGTTTCTTCATGTCTAGTTAAAATAAAATCAATCTTCTCGTTTTCACGAATTGCATTAACTAAAGGAAGATTAGAATCTCCAGGAATTCCAAAAACGTGCTTAACCCCAAAAGCAACTAATTGCTCAATAATTTTTTCTGCTACATTTGTGGTGATGCTTTCATCCACTTTGCTTACTCCCTCTGGAACAAAAGCACTTTTTGGAGCACCGCAAACAGGACATGTCCAAGAGTCAGATAAAACGGCAAATTTTTTACCCTCGTTTTTCTCATCATAAATAAAATTACAAACCGAGCATCTAAATCTAGCCAAAATTTTCACCAAGTTATAAAGAATACAATATTGATTTAAAGTTATCTACGGAAATAATGAGAAATAAACTTTAGGTATATAAACTATAAGTTTTTATTACCACCAAAATTAATTCCTTTTAATTCAATACATTAAAATTGATACAAAATGTCTGAAGAAATTATTAGGAAAAGATTTCCTCAATTTAAGAGCGAATTTGCTGAAGTTAACAACATCAAACTTCACTATGTTAAAGCAGGTCCGGAGGAAGGAAAGCTAATTGTTTTTTTGCATGGATTTCCCCAGTTTTGGTATATGTGGAGAGATCAGCTTTTAGAATTTTCAAAAGATTATTTGGCAGTTGCTCCAGATATGAGGGGATATAATCTCTCATCCAAACCCGAGGGGATAGAACAATATCAACCCCAACATATAGTTGAGGATCTAAGAGCATTAGTTGAAGAACATTTTGAACGTAAGAGCTTTATATTAGTTGGGCATGACTGGGGTGGTGTTATTGCTTATCCCTTTGCGAGTGCGTATCCAAATTTGGTTGAAAAGCTAATCATTATCAATGCTCCTCATCCAAATGTATTTGCGAAATTATTAGCAAATAATAAATCTCAACAATCTTCAAGTTCATATGTATTATTTTTTAGATCACAAAAGGCTGAGGAAGTATTGTCTGCAAATAATTATGCTGCTTTGTTGGGCGTAATTGCTACTCCTGAAATGGAATTTAGTGATGATGATCGCCAAATGTATATAGAATCATGGTCTCAGCAAGGTGCTTTAACTGGAGGACTGAATTATTATCGAGCTGGTGGATTACGTCCTCC
>JAHQWI010000058.1 GCA_029856085.1 Promethearchaeia archaeon
ATGCTAGTGTGTGTCCTTTTTCAGCCCAAAGTGTATCTTCACCTAGAAGAAAATCAATTTTAAGATGGTATTCTGTATTAGGGGAAAGTTCAGGTTGTTTAAAAGGTATTCTAACATTCTCAGTGTCTTTTGGCTTTATATTTAATCTCTCCATTTTACCTTCTTGGATAATTATGCCATTAGCAGTTAATTCCCATCTACCATTTGCGAAATCAAGTAATTTAAAATTGAACTTATTGAGAATCCTTACCTTCCCATTTAATAGATCGACAGGAATTACTTTAATATTTTGATATAGTTTCTTAACTTCGTATAGCGCGGGATTGGGTGTTCGGTCAGGCAAGACAATTCCATTGATGCAAAAATTACTATCATTAGGTTTATCACCAAAATCTCCTCCGTATGCAAAATATTCCTTCCCATCTTCAGAAGTTTTACGAAGCCCCTGATCTACAAAATCCCATATAAATCCACCAAGAACATTTGGATATTTTTCAAATAACTCCCAATATTCTTTAAAATTGCCTAAACTATTTCCCATTGCATGAACATATTCACAAAGCATATAGGGCTTTTCTATTCCTTCTTCTAATTTCTTAAGTTGACCATATCGCCCATACTCCCTGTTTCTTACCATTCTTTCTAAAAAATAGGATGGATAGTACATATAACTAATAACATCAGAAACTTCGTTGTCAAAATCTTGTTCATAATGGATAGGTCTTGAAGAATCTATCTTAAGCGCTGCTTCCTTCATTTTCTTAAAGTTATCCCCCATACCGGCTTCATTCCCAAGTGACCACATGATTATACAGGGATGATTTTTATCTCTTTCAACCATACTTACCATTCTGTCAACGCAGGCGGCTGTCCATTGTGGATCGCTTGCAGGTACAATATCCCTTAATTCGTGTGTTTCTAAATTACACTCATCAATGATGTACAATCCATATTGATCACATAATTCATACCACTTGGGATGGTCTGGATAATGACTTGTTCGAACAGCATTAATATTATTCTGTTTTAATAATTTTATATCTTGTACCATTCTACCAAAAGGTATTGCACGTCCGTGATCAGGATCATGCTCATGTCTATTCACACCCTTAAACTTAATAGATTGTCCATTAATATAAAAACCTCCATCCTCTTTTATCTCAACTTGTTTAAACCCGAATTTACAATGTTCTACCTCAATAAGATCATTTTTATCATTCATTAACTCTAAAATCAAATCGTATAGATTTGGTATCTCTACAGACCATTTTTTAGGATTATCTATTTGACTTTGTAATTCAATTGTCTTTTCTGTATTACT
The DNA here is from genome assembly GCA_029856085.1 of Promethearchaeia archaeon. Classification (GTDB taxonomy): domain Archaea; phylum Asgardarchaeota; class Lokiarchaeia; order Sigyniarchaeales; family SOKP01; genus Loki-b32. The sequence continues at coordinate 1,322 of JAHQWI010000058.1, forward strand.
TTCAATACTAACCTTTTCTGCCATTAGAATATTAGATTTATTATATTTTTGCTGATCATCTAATAATGAGATTTTAATTTTAAAATCATCAACATTATCAGAACTATAATTCCGAATTTTTATTCGGATATTAATCAACGCATTTTCATAATTTTCATCGAAAGTATTATAAGCGAAAAAATCTCTGATATGTACTTTTGGTACTGAAAATAAATACACATCTCTATAAATACCACTTAATCTCCACATATCTTGATCTTCTAGATAACTCCCATCAGACCAGCGATATACTTCTACAGCTAAAATATTATTGCCTTTTTGAAGGTATTTTGTTATATTAAATTCTGCTGGTGTCATTGACCCTTGACTATATCCAACTTTCTTCCCGTTTATCCATAAATAAAATGCTGATTTAACACCATCAAAATGTATGAATACTTCGCGATTATCCCAACTATCAGGAATATTAAACTCTGTTCGATATGATCCTATAGGGTTATACTCATGGCTAATTGAAGGGATATTTTTCTTATTCACACTTCGGGGATATCTAACATTTAAATAGATTGGGATCCCGTAACCATGCATTTGCCAGTTACTCGGCACGATTATATTATCCCATTTATTTGTATTGTAATCTATTTTGAAGAAATCTTTAGGACGATCATCAGGATTTCTTACCCAGTTAAACTTCCATTCACCATTAAGTAATTTATAATAAATAGAATCTTCACGAATTCCTTTCAATGCGGATTCTATGTCTTGATAGGGAATAAGTGTATTATGAGCAGGTTCCTTATTTTTACCAATCATTTCACTATTTTCCCAATCCATTCTCTCCATCATTACACCTTTTCATTATATCATTTAATTGTAGATTAAAAAATCTAAAAAGCTTAAAAAATTACTTGTATTGCACTTCAAAAGTAAGACCAAAGAAGTGAGATTAATAATTATTAAAATTTTAAATAGATATAACGTTAAAATAAGTCTAAGTGAAATTATTTTGGGATATTGATAACTTATGAATATTAATATTGAATTATTAAAAGAATTTGAAAAGACACTTGATACTATACACCCAGAAAGAGGAAAAATACCTATTAAAATACTTGGATTTGGGGAGATTAGTTTGGTTTTTGAAATTCTTGATGATCCTGCACATTTAGCTTATAAAAGAATACCCATTTTTGACAATGAAAAACAAGTTAAAAGACATATTTGGGCATACAACGAATATTGCAAAATTTTAAGCGAGGAAATTGGTTTAAACCTTCCTGAACATGATGCAATTTGGTTTAAAAATGATAAAGACGAAATTAAATTTTATTGTATTCAACAAAAGATTGATCCCAAAGCTGTTGGCAACAAAGTTATTCACCATGTATCTGATAATGAAATTGAAACCTTAATTATTCTTGTTATGAGAGAATTAAAGAAAGTGTGGACTCTAAATAGAGAAAATCCAAATTTAGATGTCGGTCTAGATGGACAAATATCGAATTTTGTTGTTGTTAATTATGATCATAATAATCCAAAAGTTTATGATACATCAGAATTACTGTATTTAGATACAAGTACTCCACTATTTCGGAAAAACAATATTGAGGCAATGGAAGCAGAATTATTCTTAAAAAGTGCTCCATCATTCTTGAGATTTTTAATTAAAGCTCTATTTGTACAAGAAGTAGTAGATCGTTATTACGATTGGAGATTAGTAGCAATAGATTTAATTGCAAATTTTTTCAAAGAACAGAAACCTGAAATAATACCTAGGTTAATCAGAAGAATTAATCAGTTTTATAGAGAAGAAGCTAAAGAATTCGAAATAGAGCCAATCACGTTTGAAGAAGTGTATAAGTATTATAAAAACGATAAAATGATATGGGTTATTTTTCAAAATGCAAGACGACTTGATAGATTTATCAAAACTAAACTATTTAAGAAAATATATGACTTTTATCTGCCAGAAAAAATAGAGAGGTAACCTAGTTTATTTCTTTTTTTTTTCTTGAGAAGAAATCCACTTCTCTTTACAATCCTCAGAACAAAAAACATGAATAGTAGTAGGCTCCTTAATATCAAAATATTGAATTTTTGCGCCCCCAATAATATCTTTTTTACATTTCTGACATTTGATTATTGCCATTTTCTACCACTATTATTGTATTTTAAATATAAAGTAGATTTAGTTTTAATAAATATTGATAAATAAGAAAAAATTAAAAATTGAATATTTTATCCATAAAAATCATATCCATAAAATTCAAATATTCGATAATACTGGTCATGAATATGGCATATAAACCTAAAGTATATCTTACTTCAAATGTTTTCTCAGAAAAAGAAATTGGATCTAATGAAAAAATCTTTAAAGAGCTTCGTAATGACATTAAAGATTTATGGCAAGAATTAGATAAACTCTCAGAATTAAAAGTTTTCAATGGAAGATTTCCATCAGAAGAACAGCTTCAAAAGGAAGTTGAAGAATTCAACCCTGACATTCTTGGATGCCACTTAAGTCATCACATATCTTCAGAAGTGTTGGAGAATTCAAGAATTTTTGCTGTTTCTACATCAACAGTAGGTTTTAATCACATTCAAAGAACACAGAAAGATAATATATTAATAACACATACACCCGGAGTCCTCCACGAAACAGTAGCAGATTACACCATAGCGATAATTATGGCAAATTTAAGGAACTTGATTGATCTTCACAATTATATATGGAATAACCAATGGACTGCAATTGATAAATGGGATTTAGACAAATCTCTTTCATCAGTAATTACTAACAAAATACTTGGAATTGTGGGATTGGGTGAGATTGGAAAGGAATTAGTGAAGAAATTATATGGTTGGGGTGTTAAAATTCTTTATTATGATATTAAACAAATGAAAGATTTTGAAGAAAAATACCCTTTAATTGAATTTAAAGAGAATATAGAAGATATTTTTAGAGAATCAGATATCGTTAGTTTGCATATTCCTTTAAATAAATATACAGAGAAATTAGTTAGTCGCTCTTTATTGATTTTAATGAAAAGAAATTCTTTACTCGTAAACACCGCCCGAGGAGGCGTTTTAGATTTGGAAAATTTATTAGATATGCTAGAAAATAACGAAATTAAGATTAATATAGCTCTTGATGTATTTCCTATAGAACCAATTGATATGAAAACTCTGAAACGCTTGAAAAAGATAAAAAAGGCTCAACCAGAAATGAGAATAATTCTTATTCCCCATAATGCTTCCGCTGATGCAAATACTAGGGGGAAAATGAATATTATTTTTTTAAAAGATATGATAAATATCATAAAATCTACTTCGATAGAAGATTTGAATGAAATCAATATTATTCCCGAACATAAAAAACAATTAAAAGATAAACAATGGAGGATTTTTAATTATTGGGAAAAAAATGATTAGATCTTTCATCGCTCTTGAATTAAAAGATGAAGACACAATTGAGAATATCGTCTCTTTTTCTTCTCGATTACAGCAAAATCAACCAAAACTTAAACTAGTAAAGCCTAATAATTTACATATGACTGTTAAATTCTTGGGTAATATTCCTGAAACAGTAGCACCTAAGATTTATGCAATTTTAAACGATGATATTAACGAAAAAATCTTTCAAGGGAAAAATCTCAGATATTACCTTAAGGGTGTTGGTCAATTTAATCGATTTTCTGTTTTATGGATAAAACTTATTGGGGATATTGGTTTATTGCAAGAAATTAAAGACTCAATCGAAAACTTACTTTATGAAAGATTAAGGATCGATCGTGATAAAAGACAGCAATTTAAACCACACTTGACAATTGGAAGACTAAGAAGAGAAAGAATTAATTACAAAACTTTCGATACGTTTAAAAAAATAATTAATGAGAACAAAAATACTGAATTTGGAGAATTTACAATAAACCAAATTAAGCTTAAAAAGTCTGAATTAACACAAAAAGGCCCAATTTACACTGATTTGGTATACTAAATGCAAAAGAGAAAACGTATTAAAGCAATTATATGGGATCTAGATGGTACCCTTATTTATTTTAACATTGATTTTCTGAGAGCGCGTCATGAAGCTATAAAAATTTTAAAAAAATATGGGGTTCCTAAACCTTTCCTTTCTGTAGAGTTTTCTATTCTAGATAATGTCGCTAAATCAAGAGATTTTTTTAATACACAAGGATTTTCTGAGAAAAAGATAGAAAAAATTGTAAATGAAGTTGATAGTGTAATTACTAAGGTAGAACATGAGGCCGCTCAAAAGGCTATAATGGTAAAAGGAATTGATCAAGTTTTAAAATATGCTAAAGCTAAAAAGTTGAAACAAGCAATTTTTACTTTTAACACAAGAAAAAACGCAGAAATTTCTCTTAGGACAGTTAATTTAACGAAATTTTTTGAATTGATTGTCGGACGAGATAATGTTAATAATCTAAAACCTCATCCGGAGCATTTAACATATATATGTAACAAATTGAAAATTAATCCTATCGAAGCCTTAGTTATCGGAGATTCTAGTCGTGATATAGAAGCTGCGATTAATGTTGGTGCTTATTCTATTGCTCTAAACACTAAAAAACCTAATTTTTATACAGGAGAATCCATCAAAAAGGCTGATAAAATTATTGAACTTAATGAGATTCCGTCGAAATTAATAGAAGCTGTTGAGAAACTTTTATAAATAACCAAAAAGAATATAAAATAACTACTAAAGCTATTATTATTCAATAACATTTGTAGGTTTAAACTAATAAAATGAAAGTACAGTTTTTTTTGGACATTTTAAAACCTCATCACCCCGGACTGGATTTACTAGCTCGTACTTTAATGGATATAAATGGAGTAAATAAAGTTAGTATTAAAGTTGATGAGTTAGATCAAAAAACTGCTTCACTACATATAAATATTGAAGGAATAAATCTCTCACTAGATGAAATCACTGAAGTTTTAGCAACGATGAATTGTGCACTCCATAGCGTTGATGAGGTTGTTTTTGAAGCAGAAGATTAATCTACAGATTACCATATTGGTTAAAGAAACCGATTCTCCGCGTAGGGGGAGAATCCTTCAATCTTTTTTTTTAATTATTAGATTACCCAAAAAAATAAAAATTAGTTTAACTCATTTTTATTTATATAGGAAATTTTTTTATAACTATGCAAGATCCAAGTGTAATTAAGATCCTTCAAAAACAGGGAGAAATCAATGATGAATTAGATTATGCTTTAATGAATTATTTAATTCAAAATCGGGGGCCTGGGTTTACTGCTTGTCAACCTTCCTTAGTTGAACTTGAAAACGGAACAAAAGCTATTAAAATGAATATAGATCATACATTTATTGATAAAGACAATCAATTAATGGGCTTAGGTATTGTTGGTAAGATGTATATTGAAATTGACACTCTTCGAGTAACTTATTGCACATCTCTCGAAGATTTAGAGAATAATATAAAAGTATTGAAATCTGCTGGAATTGAACCAGAAGTGCGCCCAAAAGGAAAGTATTAGAGAAATTAAGCAATTGCATTTTCTAATTCGGCAAATATACACTTTTTCTCAGTTATATTACTAATTCACCACATTAGCTCTGATATGTCATAATAAAGGGTAATGAGTTGATCATCATAAAAAATTATATTAGTTATTTCATTCTTTACCTTACAGAATAAAAATGTCGAATAAAGAAAGCAAAGTAAAGAACCTAATTCAAGAATATCTACTAGATGAGGGATTACTCAGAGAAAAAATTTCTAACCCGAAACTTGATTTTGGATTCCAGTTTATTTTTCCTCCTGGAACTGATCCAATGAAACGTCCAATTGGTAGAAATATGGTTGTTATTAAACCTAAAGATAAAAATTTAATTATAATTTCACTTGGAACTCAAATTTCAAAACCTCATGTTGACGCTTTAAATTCATTAAAAGAAGATAGAAAAATGCATTTCTTCTGGGATCTTAGAAAATTTTTTCTTGTCAGAGATTTATTCTATCGAATTGATATACAGAACTATAGATATGAGATTAGTGACCAAATATTTCTTAAAGATAATGGCACAGTCTCCAAAAATAAATTTTTCAAGTCAATTAGACGAGTCTTTGACGGTTCAGCTTATAGTAATATAATCTTGGGTGAATACTGTTTTGGCAAAATAAAACCAGAGGATTTTATGAAATCTAAGGATTTTTCAAGTGGTTCTGATTTTTCACTTTATTCATAATTTATAAATTAATATTATGGTGTATTCCAATTTTTAAAGATTGGTTACAAGCTTTAGGAAAGCTAGATTATGTTCAAGGGAAAGCAAGACCAGACGTAGATTGTATCTTATGTGCTGTAAGGGATAATGATGAGCGTGTTGTATCTTTAAAAGTATATGAAGATGATCTATGTTTTATTGTTTTGAATTTGTATCCATACAACCCTGCACATTTAATGATTGTAACCCAAAGACACATTACAAAATTCCTTGATTTAACAAAAGAGGAATTACTGCATATAACCCGAGCAATACAAGGAATTCAACTACTATTGAATGATCTATATAATCCCAAAGGTTATAAT
>JAHQWI010000059.1 GCA_029856085.1 Promethearchaeia archaeon
TCATTGTATTTTCAATGGCTCTTAAACAATAAGGGTTTTCAAAGGATTTTAAAGCTAGACTAGTTCCAAGGCAACCGCCCCTACAATCATCAGCAAGATCGCATTGTTGGCAAAAATCTTTTAATGGATATCTTTTATTTTTCAATCTTTTTAAAATTTCATCTAAACTTTCATTTCTAATATTACCTTCAATATAATCATCTGGAAGTGTTAAACATCCTTTTACGTTTCCATTACTTTGAATACCTAAAACTGAATGACCTGCTTGACACCCAACCCAAGGGTTTAATCCTAATTTAGGAATAAACCTTGAGAAATATCCAAAACAATGAGCCCCGATTAAAGGTAATCTTTTGTAAGAATATTTTTTATGATTAATTGCTATAAATAATGCCAAAGTATAATATTCTTCTCTAGAAATAACTAATTCTTTTGGAAAACGTCCAATAGGGATTGCTAATTGGATTTGCCATGCGATATTTTTATCAATTAATATCTTCTTAATCATGTTTATTTCTTTAAAATTAATTTTACTTACGGAAGTAATAACAGTTACTGGAAGCTTTTCTTTTTTTAGTAAACTTATAAGATTTAAAGTTTTTTTGAATGAATTGTTGATACCCCGTAAATAATTATGTGTTTCTCCTCTTCCTCCATCTAAACTTAGAGATACACAGTCTGTTTTTAATTCTTTTATCTCTTGTATATGTTTCTCTAAATTTAATCCATTCGTGATTATGGATAATTGCATTTTTTGATTTTTTACATCTCTTGCAATGTCATACCAATCATCTCGTAATAAAGGTTCCCCCCCCATTAAAGCAACTCCCTTATAACCATATGACTTTAAGTCTTTGACTAATTTTAAAGCTTCATTTGTATTTAATTCATCAGAGCGAGCAGATCCTGCATCTGAACCACAGTGAATACATTTACTATTGCACTTTAACGTGATTTCCCAAACTGCACAATTAGGTTTAATTTTATTTAATATTAGATCTGCAAATTTACTCATATGATTTTCTGGATTACATTTATTATTGTTATTTATGATTTGTAAATTTAAATAGAAAAAATTTAACTTCGTTATACTATTAGTAAAAATCTTAGTTATAAAGGTTTAAGGTGCACTTTTCGAACAATACCAGATACTTAAAGAGTTACTAATTAGTTATCTGAAAATGGTTCAAAACTCCTACAGATGGAATCTTTCGTGAGGTATTTATTTTTATATTTACAATGAAATATTTCTGCATAATAATAAAGGCAGTTACTACACGAATAAAAACGATTTTTGAATTTTACTCTTACTTCCTTAAATTTTTCAGGAATCATCCCTTTATTTAGCATAGATTTAAGTTTTTCATGTGGAGTTGCTGTTATTTTACAATAGATGGCATTTGGAGAGGGAGGGCTCCAAATTTTTATCAAATGATTGTGAGACGCATCCTTAGAGGTAGCATCCAACTCACCATACCCACACGGGCAAGTTTTTTTCCTTAACAAGTTACCACATTCAGGACAGAATTCCACCATTGTTTTTTCAGTATTTGATCAATTAGTTTATTAAATTTATTCCAGTTCATCTAATCCTTTAGTTTTTATGTCTGGACGCGGTGGTACTCGATAGTAAATTTGTGTGGGATATCCGAGGATTATTACTCCCAAAACATGCCAATTTTTACCAACAAATTTTTCTCGGAGTTCTTTACTCGAACTCAAAACCCCATGAGCTAATCCTATCCAGCAAGATCCTAACCCTAAAGTTTGAGCACATAACATTCCATACGTCAGAGCTATTGTAGAATTCATAGTATCTCCAGGACTTCTTGAGTGTATAATCATAACATGAGGGGCATTGTAGAATATTGTATCTATACCCTGCTCTCTAGCTTTTATAAAGTTTTCACTGTAGTTTGGAATATTTGAAGCAATTATTGCGTCTATAACCACTTCTGATAACTTTTTGATTTTATCATTATCTGAAATTATGGTACATCGTAATGTGCGGATGTTGGCCCCGGTTGGAGCATATTTCATAGTGTCTAAAACTTTTTCTAAGACAGCCTTAGGAACTTTTTTCTTTTTAAATCCCCTAATTGACCGTTTAGCACTCATAAATTTATGCATACTTTCGTATGAGATTAATGTACTAGGGTCTTGAGCTTCTTCAAAAGTTAATATTTCTCCAATATTTTCATATATTATTGCATCTAATTTACACATTGCAATGCAACGCCCACATGAATCACAAAGATTATCGGGATCTTCAAATACCATTTTATTTAGCTCTTTATCACGTCTGAAATACCTTGTGCATGCATTATAACAAATTTGACAATTGTTACATTTTTCATAATCTATTCCTAGTATAGGCATAATTAATAAAAATTCAGTTTAAGTAATTTTTCGATTTATTCTTGTTTCTTTGAATAATAAAGACTAATTTAATTATCTTTTTTTAATTTCGAAATTTACATCTTCGAATTTATTATGGATAGTACGATAAATTTTAAACTTTCCATCACCTAGAGCATGGTTTATAATCTCATTAATCTCTTTTTCATCTAGAAAGCTTTCTGAAATTATTTTGTCAATCTTTGAATACACTAATTCCTTAATTTTATATCTAAATCTAGTTTTTTTCTTTTCATCAATAGATTCAGATAATTCTAAATGTTCTTTGTGATCTATAATATTTTGCACTAAATCATTAACACCTTCCCCAGAAATAGCGTTAGTCATAGTGACTGGTGGTCTCCACCCGCTCTGAAAAGTAGAATCATCAAGCATCATTTCAATTTGAACAGCAACATCTTCACCACCTAAATCTTTTTTGTTAATGTCGTAGATATCACCAATTTCAATTATGCCTGCTTTCTGCATCTGTATTGCATCCCCATAACCTGGCACGAGAATTACTACAACAGTATAAGCTAGATTGTAAACATCAAATTCCGCTTGACCTACACCGACGGTTTCTATGATAATTAAATCCATTCCAAATGCTTCATATAATAAACTAATATCAAAAACAGCTCTCGAAATTCCACCTTTATATCCTCGAGATGCAAGACTTCGCATAAACACATTTGGGTGTAATGAGATATTAGTCATCCGGACTCTATCCCCTAAAAATGCTCCCCCACTAAAAGGAGAAGTAGGATCTACACAAATAATTCCAATTCTCTTTCCTTCATCTAATAAGTTTTTGCAGATTGCACCAGTTAAAGTACTTTTTCCTACACCAGGAGAACCAGTAATCCCAATAATATATGAATCATGCTTTACATCTTCAAAATGTTTAAAAACCTCATGTGCTTTTTCTGGTTCATTTTCAATGATAGTTATTAATTTTGCTAAAGCAATTTTGTCTTTTTTCTTAAATCTGCTAATTAAAGAATCAAAATCATATGAAACTTTCAATGACATACATTCCTCAATAAAAAATAGCTGTTAAATTAAAATATAAAGAAAAAAAATATTACATGTCTTTTTTATTTTTCTTTTATATGGGTTTTAATAAAGTTAACAATGTCAGAGACAATAGAACCAGGTCCATATACGTTAGCAACGCCCATCTCTTTTAATTTGGCAAAATCTTTAGCTGGAATTACTCCACCAAGAAGGATCATTATATTATCTAATACACCTCGTTCCTTTAATAAATCAATGACTTCTTGTGTATATGCAAAGTGAGCTCCGGAATGGATACTTAAACCAATAACATCTACGTCTTCTTGAATCGCGGATTCAACAATTTGTTGAACATTTTGAAAACCTCCAAAGATAAGTTCCATACCTGCATCTCTAATAGCTCTTGATACAACAATACCGCCTCGCCAATGGCCATCAATTCCGGGTTTTGACATTAACACCCTAATTTTCCTATCACTCATAGATTTTTCACCTTAAAATTTATATTGCTAATGGAGGTTCCCAAATACCCCAGATTTCTCTATAAATATCACATATTTCGCCAACAGTTGCCCCTTCTTTTGTTGCTTCCATAATCACAGGCATAACGTTTTCCTCTTTCTCACAAACGTTTCGCAATTTATCCAAAATTTTCTCTAATTTTGCGTTATCTCGCCGAGCTTTTAATTTTTCAATACGTTGAACTTCTATCTTTATTGCCTCTTTACTCGTCCTAAATACATCTGTCACCGTATCGTAAGGTACTGAATATTTATTGACACCAAGCATAATTTCATCACCACTTTCAATTTTCACTCTCCTTTTATGAAAAGCATCTCGCATTTCCTTGTATAAGAATCCTGATGAGAGAGATTTATCAATAGAGCCAACTTTTTGAATTTTATCAATATATTTCCATACTCTTTCTTCAACCTCATCTGTCAACCATTCAATAAAATATGATCCCGCGAGTGGATCTATAGTATTGTGGATTCTTGATTCATCTGATATTACCTGTTGAGTTCTTAAAGCAACTAGAGCTGCTTCTTCAGAAGGTAAACATATTGCTTCATCATAAGAATTAGTATGTAAACTCTGGCATCCTCCTAGGTTCGCTTCTAAAGCTTGAATCGCAGTTCGTACTATATTTATTTTAGGAGATTGTGCCGTTAAGGAAGAACCTGCTGTTTGCACATGGAATCGAAAACCAAGATTTTTTGGATCCTTAGCTTCATACTTATCTTTCATTAATTTATACCAAATTCTTCTTGCCGCTCTGAATTTTGCAATTTCTTCAAAAAAATCTTTATGTGCTGCTAAATGAAAAGCCAAACGTCCAATAAAATCATCAACTTTCCATCCCCGTTCAATGAGGTTATCGATATGAGAGCAAGCACTAGCAAAAACAAATCCAAGTTCTTGAACGGCATCAATCCCACCTTCTCTATAATTATATCCAGTAAAATTAATTGGATGCCATCTTGGAACATTTTTCATAGGCACTGTCCACTCTATAAAGTCACATGCTAACCGAAGTATATGATTTGGGGGGCAATTTTTATAAGGTATATAACCTACAGTCAAGGTTAAAATGTCATTTTGAGTGGTACCTGTTAATTGACTTATGTCATATCCACGCATCTTTGCCATGTTAAAATACATAGCACATACAGGGGCAGACGTAAAAGGTTCTACAACTAAAGCTACACTGATTTTGTCAATGGGTATATCCTCAGTTAGAGCAAAGAGACTGTCTATACAATATAGTGGTACTCCAGATGTTCCAACTTCTGGAGCGCCATCTGGATTAGTGGGGTCAATTCCATTAAAAGTTAATGCATCAACTGCAGCACTAAACCCTGTTTCGCCATTTTCATAGAGAAATTTCCATCTTTTATTAGTTTCTTCAGGAGTTCCGTGACCTGAAAATAATCTCATAGTCCATAAACGACCTCTATACATTGAAGGGTATACACCTCGAGTATAGGGAGGGATTCCAGGAAAACCGATATCACTTATATAATCTTTTTCTTTTAAATCTAAGGGAGTATAAAGGTTCTTAATTGGAATCTCAGAGTCAGTAACAAATTTAACTTCACGTTCTTTTAAATTTTCATATATCTTTTCCCATTTTTCTTTTTCTTCTCTGACTTTTTCCAGATAATTTTTATCAAACATTATTTTATCATACTAATTTGCTAAATATCTTTAATTAGATTAGTAAAATATAGTTATAATAATTAACTAAATCATTTAAAATTTTAAAATCACAGAAGCTTAGTATTGAGATTATATAAATTAAAAATATCTTCTAGTCTCTTAATTAAAGTTTAATAGAATTATGCTTAAAACAAGATTATGGATAATAGAGTTAATGAATATATAGAAAAACAAATGGCTCCTCAAAAGGAGATTTGTCAGAAATTAAGAGAAATTATAATAAGTACATTCCCAAATATTGTAGAGAAAATGAAATATGGAGTTCCCTATTATGGAAATAAATATTACATCGTTGCTTTAAAAACGCATGTCAATCTGGGTTTCTCGATTAAAGGTTTAAGGAAAGAAGAAATAACCGTTTTTGAAGGGAGTGGCAAAACAACAAAACATATTAAAATCAATACACTTGAAAATATAGATGAAAAAAAGATTATAAAGCTATTAAAAATGATAAAATAATGATTTAAAATAAATGAGAAAATGCACCTAATCCTATTACATTTGAGACTACGACAGAGAAAAATAATTGTATTATCATAAACGAACTTACTAAAACTATTAGTTTAAATTTATGGTTCTAGCATACAATCTTTTTAACAAAATTAAATAACAACTATGCCTGTCCAAATATAAATCGTAGTATACTAGAAACAATCCCAGGATATAGCTTATTCGTTTTATTAGGAATTGTCTGCATGATAACAATAATATTTGCTAAGAAACGCTGGAAGTTAACTAAATAAATCTAATTTTTTTTTCTTTTTTTTTATTCCCATAATTCAAGAAAATCAAATTCTGAAAATGCGTTAATTCGTGGAAAATGCTTTTTATCTTTTGTTATTAAAATAATTTTATTTGCGATTGCTATAGAAGCATTTAATAAATCAAATTGAGGGACTCGCATCCCACTTCTGTCCAATTCCGCGCAAATCTCGCCATAAATTTTACTAGAATTTGAATCTAATGTTTTAATTTCGGAAAGATTGCAGATAAAACTATTTAATTTTTTTGCCTCAACAATTTGTTTCTGTTTAGATTTTAGAGCATAGACTCCGTACCACAATTCACATGAAGTTATTTGAGTTATCGTTAAATCAGTTCCTTGTGATATTAAATTTTTGATTTTTTTTTCTACTTTTAAATCATTTCCTCTCAAAAAATCAATAACTATATTCGTTTCTACTATTTTAATCATTCTTTCCACTACCAGTTAAATTTTCCTCTCTGATTTTTGTTAAGTTTTCCTCTAATCCTTCCCATAATTCAGGATCAAATTTTTTTTGCATCATTATCCAAGGATTTTTTGTCTTAGATACTAGTCTCTCAATCACATTTGAATAAGATTCTCCCTCCCTCTTTTCTTTTTTTAATAATTTAAAAACTCGTTCTGATAATGAAATTGTTTTTTGTGTCATATAATAAATTATAGAAATAGATCTATTTAAACAGATCTGTTTACTTAAGATAAATGTATTGAACAATTGGAATAAGGAACTAGTAAACTAATTTATAATATGATCAGTTTAAAAAACTTGTATTTTCCAAATAGTTTTCATCAAACAATCTTAAATCACAGAAATTTGCTAATTATCTTTATGTGATTTAAGAAATGATATTTATATTTATTTTTTTAAAATGAACATATAAATTTCAAGAGAAACTAAAATGCTTTCAGAAATGCCTTTTATTAAATCTAATATGGATAAGTACGCTTGGTAAATTAGTAAGCCTTTTTTTTTTTCTTTTTAGAATAAATCTCTTAAGTGTCGAGAATTTTAATAGATGTTGTAATTTGAAAATTTATTTAAGAACTAAAAGAATATTAGAAAGAATTACTATAATTTAATTGTAAGAAATGTCAAATAACGAAAGATATTCAAATATTTGGTTCAAACAATCTAAATATGATTTAGAAGCTGCTCAGGTTAGTAAAGAGAATGGAAGCTTTGAGTGGGCATGTTTTCAAGCTCAACAATCAGGCGAAAAGGCTTTGAAAGCATTTCTTTTTTTAAATCGAAGAAGAAATGTGATAACACATTCAATACGAAAACTTATTGAAGAATGTGGAAAGTTAAATGATGAATTTTTTAAATTAAAAAAAGCAAAGGTATTAGATCAGTATTATATACCGACAAGATACCCAAATGGACTTCCTGATCAAATTCCTCATGAATATTACTC
>JAHQWI010000060.1 GCA_029856085.1 Promethearchaeia archaeon
GCCTGAAATACATCTATATTTAAGATGGAATTAATATAATCTTCTAATACATAAAATCCAAAGTCATTCAAGTCACCGGGAAAATCTACTATTTCTGGATTAAGATTAATCGCAATAACTTCATGTGTATTGTTTTTCAAAGTTTCAAAAACGTTAGTAATAGTAAAATTTGTTGGATCAACTAACTTTAATTTAATGAAAGTGTTTAAATCCTCATTAGTATGAATATCTGAGCCACCCATACAAGTAAGATTATTAGATAAGCAATAATCTCTTATTTGCTGATAATCCCCTCCATATCTTCCACCATTCACAATTTCAAAACCATCGACACCCCAATCTCTTAACTGATCCAAAGAATATGGAACCCCGTAACCCCCATTAGGATTTGGAACATAATTGTAGTGATTAACAGAAATATAACCCCCATTTGCTTTCACATAACTTATTGTATCTGAAGCGTTCATAGCTATAGGACCTCCAGAAGTATAAGATTGAAGGGGTACAATCTCTTCTGCAATACCATAATAATTCATATGAATACCATTTGCATTATCAGTCCATTCCACTGCCATAAAAACCACAAAATCTAAGCTATGTTCTTCCACGTACTTTTGGGCCGATTTCGAGCCTCTTAAGTTGTCATGATCAGAAAAGGCTGCTCCTGAAATTCCTTGTTTTATATACCATTTAATCCTTTCCTCTACAGTAATCCATCCATCGGAATAAGTTGTGTGTACATGAAAATCAAACAAAAATTCATCATCATCAAGAGGTACTATTGGAGTTATTTTATGAGGAGGAACGGGTGTAGAGATTAAGATAATATTAGTACTAAGTAGTAAAACTCCAATCCCAACGAATAACACAATTTCTCGTTTTATCCCCTGTAATTTCGAGTTTTTTCGGTAAAAAGATTTCTTAGATAAATTGAGTGATAACCTATGATGAAATAATTTAATACACATGTAAACTGTTTTTATGCAGATGAGAATAATGCTAATGCGGACAGCTAATTGTAAAGGCACCATAAAATATCTATTTACAAAAAAATAGCCTTGGATCATAAATCCAATAAGGATATATGTCCCAACTATCAGGATAGCGACACTTAATATTTTAAAAGAAAATTTAATTATCTCAGCTAATGGGTAAGAGATTATTTTAAACTTCTTTGACCGAAATAAACCAATTCTCTTTAAACATAAATAAATTCCTCTTAAAATTGGATAAAACATCAAAAATAGAAACATCCATGTGAATTTATACTCTAAAACATAACCAATTGCATAAAAAGGCTCTATAATATATCTCAGCAGTGGAAACTTACTTGTATAGTTTGAAGAAACATCAACTTGTCCAAGTGCATCATAGAAAATTACAGTTCTTTCTCCAATAATAGATAACCCTACGAGGAAAATAAACCATATAAAGAAAGCGATAGAAATGATTGTAAAAAACTTATTATTTCTGATGAATAATCGAAGTTTCATAATAACTACTTTTATTGAACTACCATATAAATTTTAAAACAAAAATGACTCAGTTAGGATTTTTCAGAAATTATTATGCTAATATGAAATTATCCAACGTCTTTAGAGATTTCCTAAATTTTTGATATACTCTAACATCTATAATAGGGAATGTATCACATATCTTTTTCCTTAAATCTTTTTCGTTAATCTTGCAAGATGGTTTTATTCCTTTCAGAAGTAAATATAATATAGGCACTTGAGGATTAGTTGGATGAATATCATTATCCAAATATCTTAAAAAAGATTTTAATTTCTCAATTATAATTATTTCAATATCTTTGTTGTTCCTGATTTCAAATTTTAAGTGCAATGTTTCCCAAATATATTTTCGGTTTATTAAACGAATCACTTTTACTTGTTTTACAAATTTCTCAACTTTTTTTGAAATTTCCACTAAAAAAACACCTCGCTTAAACGAATTATCTATGGAACATGCTGCTTCTGAAGATCCTGGATTATAAATCCAATCTTCAATTATGAATTGCTTGTGAAAATGTCCTAAAGCTAAATAATCTACTCGATGTTTTAAATGTTGAATTTTTTCCAAGTTGATTCCGGGAACATTTTCCATCTGACCTTCAATACCAAAGTGTTGTAAAAGAATATTATAGAAACCATTTTCCTTAACAATTGCCTTTCTCATTTTTGAAAGGAAAGAAATCGGTTTTTCACCAAGGTAACGAGAGCCATAAACAACCACATTTTTTATTTGGATTTTACCACCTTTTTTTGTAGCAAAATTATATGGTTTGAATACATCTTTGGAAGGTGCTTCTAAATCAGCATCAAGGAGAATAATCAGTCCTAAACTATTTAATAGTTTTAACCATGATTGACCTCGTCGTTCGAATCTAACACCTCTTGAAAATTTTCGAATATCATGATTACCCTCTATTGCTATAATTAAAATTGAATTTTGCGTAAAATCCTTGAAATCTCTCAACATATTAACTATTTTGGTTAACTTTCCAGGTAATATTTCTAAAGAAGTAAACACATCCCCCCCTAATATAATAAAATCAACATGGTGGGTAATTGCTAATTCCAATATTTCTTGAAATGCTTGAATAAAATCATCTGATCTATACTCATTTCGATATTGAGCAGCTCCAAGATGTATATCACTAGCATGAATAAATTTAACACTATTTTGGGATGATTCTTTTAAAACGAGTTTAGTGCCAAATTTAGCTATAAAAAAGTTCTCAATAGTCATCAATAATCCTATAAATAATCTACAAGTAAATTATTACATATATAGTTACCAGCTTTTTAAGTAATAAAAGTCTAAAAAAGTAGTGAATAAAAAAAATTATTAATTTTTCGTGAATTATTCGACTTACTATATGTATAAATAATTTGAGGGGAAAATGGAGTCTAGAGAACCAAACTATGAGATAGGTGTGATTCATGGACGATTCCAAGTGTTGCATAATGATCACATAAAGTATTTAATGGCAGGTAAAAAATTATGTAAATTTCTGGTAGTGGGTATTACTAATCCTGATCCATCGTTGACAAGAGACTCAGATGCCAATCCACATCGCAGTACACCTCTTGCAAATCCATTAACTTATTATGAACGTTACTTGATGACACAGGCAGCACTCCTGGAACAAGGCTTAAGACTAACAGAATTCTCTATTGTGCCATTTCCTATAAACGTGCCAGAGCTCATAAAATATTATGTTCCTTTAGATGCAATATTCTTTCTAACCATCTATGATGACTGGGGGCGTCAAAAAAAAGATTATTTTCAATCTCTAGGATTAAAGATTCACGTACTCTGGGAAGTCCCCTTAGAGCAAAAGGGACTCAGTTCAAGTGATATACGTGATTTGATGAGAAAAGATGAAAAATGGGAGCATCTTGTGCCTACAAGCGTTGCAAAGCTTATGAAGCAATGGAATATTGTCAAAAGATTAAAAGAAATAAGTTCAAAATAAAACTTTTTCATTTGAATGGATCTATTTATTAATAAAATCAAGTTATTAAATCATTTAAATACGACTTTCATTAATTTTTAATATAACTTCAACCATATAAGAATTAATTATTCTGTTTTTGGTGGAACAAAATCGTTTTATTTCAAGGTGATATTGGGAGAAATTTAATAGTATACTTACAAGGATTTTTCGTGTTTTATTTCTCTTTAATAGTTTTTCATGTATTAAAAAGAAGAAGGCAAAGATTAAATATTACTTTTAGCGCATTCTTTATATCTTCAATAATGGCTAGTATTTTAAATATGATTTATGCCACGTTGGACAATACAACAATCATTTTAAATCTTAATTATTTTACTAATTTCTTTACATGTTTCGGAGCAATCTTTGTTCTTGTTGTAAATATGGTAATATTAGAATCAACAATAATATTCTCCATAAAAAGGCAAAATAGATATATTATATTATATGGTCTTTTGTTATTAATCGGAATGATCCCCTTTTACCTTTTAGAAGAGGGATGGGGAGTCTGGGTAGATAATAATTATCCTCGATTTAGTCCACTTTTTCTAATTTTTATAATTGGTTTCACAGCTAGCTTTGCAGTTATCCCAATAATTTATACGTCTTTAAAAATTTACAAGAGTTTTGAAACGAAGGCATTAAAAAAGAAATGGCTTTTCTATTTTATCGGATCTTTAGGGGCATTTAGTATACCATATTTAATTTGGATAAATAATTATGTATTTAATGATAATTTCAGGTTGATTGTGGGCATATATGCAATTTCAGTTATACTCTGGGGATATTTGATGTATTATGGAATTGGTTTTAAATTAAAACAATAGAAATCTACCCGAAATCTCAATTTTTTATAAAAAGAATCGTCTAACGCCTAATTTCATAATTATTATAGTAATAATTTTTTGTTTCATTTTCATCTTTTTCACGTGAAAGAATAGAAAATTTTATATATGGTTTCGAAAACTATTAATTAGCCTTTTATAAATTGATCAAGGTAAGGAGATTAGGTTGGCAGTCATAAGTAAAAAAGATTCAATTCTCCAAGAAGAAGATGTTTATTTTCAAAAGTTTGTCGCTAGAAACGGCGATGAATATGGTTTAAGATTTGGAGAACCTAAAGATGCCGAAAACATTTCTATGATATTCAAAGAAATATATAATAATGAGTATCTCACTCCTATAGTATATGATCTTGATCTTTTAAAAAGAGAATTATCAGATAGTAATAATTTCTGGTTTGTAGGCGAATCGTTAGACAATAATGAAATAGCAGGTACGGGATTAATAAAAAAGCATAGATTTATTGCCCATGCAAGCAAAGGTGTGACAAGGCAAAAATTTCAAGGTCTAGGAGTTACATCAAAAATAGGTGCAGCTGGTATCATAACAGTTACAAAAATGCCACAATTTAAAGATTGTTTAAGGCTTAATGTAGAAGTACGAGGACCGCAGATTAGAGCCCAAAAACTTATTAGAAATTCCGGAGCAATCCCATTTGGTTTAGTTCCTGCTTACTATAACTATGGAGATAGGAGAGCTTTTAAAACCGATAATAATTCGCCATTTCCTTCAAAAAGAGAAGAAGCAGCATTTCTTTATTCAATTATTTTTAATACACTGTGGAAAAAAAGAGAGAAAAAAATCTATATGTTGGATAATGAAGACTTCATCTTTTTTCATGATTATGTTAAAAGTCATACTAAAAAAATGAATCAAGATGTTCTGCTCTTAGAAAAGGGTAAGAAGGATGAAGGTTATGAACTTTACGGTGTTTCTAAAGAATACCATGATGGAATTGTAAGTTTGTATGGTTCTATTAAAGAAAAATCTTTAGATAATCTTTTAAAAACTTATAAAAAATGGAGAATTATCTTATGGCGAATCCCTACAAATCAAAATGGGGTACACTCAATGTCTCTTGCTCTTGAAAAAGGGTTTAATATGGTTGGATATGATGTAGGTTTCAATAGTATGAAATCGAAATTACTTGATTCAGTAATATTAGCTTACTATCCGAAAGGGGGTTCTAATGCTTTTGAAGTAAACTATCTTGAGGAAAATAAACCACTTTTTAATAAGATTAGAGAAATATTTTACTCTCGTGTTAACTAATTATTCTTCTATTCACTTCAATATTTAAACGCACTAACTAAAATAATAGAGATACCACTTTTTCTTCTAAAGTTTGAGTACCAGTTCCAAAGATTTTATCAATGGTCTTTCTAAATGGTTCAAATTTAGCAACTTCAGTTACTTTATAACCCGTAAATTCTGAAATGAATTTTTTAAGCAATCTATCCAAAAGTGGCTTTATAGTTCTATCTAAATATTTTTCGAGTCGCTCATCTTTATCTATTACCAAAAAAGAGAGAATATCTTGCTTTTTCCCATAAAAATCTTGCATTATTCCTTTTTTGAAAATAATGGTATAATTGCTACTTTCAAAATATTCTATTGGTGCCATCAAGCATTCGGCAAAAGTTAAAAGTCCACTCATTAAACCGCTTGAACATATTAAATCTGCTTTTTCCTTACGCGCTCTATGATAACTAGCAAATATAACAGGAATTCCATTGAAGATGATACCAGCTTCTCGAATTAACATATTAACTCCAATAAGGGCTTAAACCAAATCGCGTTAAAAATATATTCTTTATGGGTGTTCCTCATATACAACGAAATTCGCGCTTTTAAATATTACCCTATTAATAATATTTCGTAACGATAGAACAACACTTTTCTAAATATAATTCATCAATATTTAATGTCGATTTTTTGTCGTTTTAATATGTCATACAAATACATTGAGTTATAATGATTTAAAAAAAGTAAAAATAAAAAAAGTTAAAATTTATTTCTTTTTACGTCTTGGTTCAATTTTTTTAATAATTATGCTCTCGGCGTGGATCTTACAGTTCTTAAGAATTACTCTAAATCCCCCAGCACCACCTACTCCTGGAATTGTCATACCAACAGTCCCCATTGGAAGCATAGCCCCTTCTTCTTCCCATTCTTCTTCCTCTTCCATTCCACTTGCGACTGCTTTATATTCTTCTGTTTCTACAATCGGATGTTGAACTTTTTCTAGCCATGCGGGTAAATCACTTAAATCAGAAACTTCTTCTTCGGTTGCAATTTTATCCCTTAGATCTTCTGGAAGGAATTCATAAACTCGATCTTTAACTGTTTTTCCCATCCAGACGATTGTGTAAATTCCCGATTCCAATCCTGATTTTATTCCATCGTATTTCTGGTATTTGGGCGATATAATGTATTGTATGCTTATACCATTAAATCCCGGCATTTGCTTTCCTCCCCCAGTCTGA
Source organism: Promethearchaeia archaeon (assembly GCA_029856085.1). Lineage (GTDB taxonomy): Archaea > Asgardarchaeota > Lokiarchaeia > Sigyniarchaeales > SOKP01 > Loki-b32. Next base: position 6,832 of record JAHQWI010000060.1, read on the forward strand.
TGTTAGCATAATTTCCGAAGCGGAAATCATTTAGCCATCGCTGAGAAAGGTAGCCCATTAATAGCAACTCCATCGTGATTTCGATCAATAATTCCATGACCTGCACCAGTTTCGGGAATAAAAAAATCTATTGCTTCAAAACAACCACAGGAAGTGTGAGGGTATTCCATTCCGCTATAAAGATAAATTCTTTCGATTTCTCCAAGTGAACGCTTTTTTATCATTTCATTAACTCCTGTAAACTCTCCCGCTAATTCGTTCAAACACTCACCCATGGGGACTTCGAATAGTGGCCCCTTCGGGTCTACACGTGCAGCAGCCCTCGCATCAAACCATGAAATTGAACCGCATAAACTCATACGATTTGGCGTAATACAACATGCATGCGTTGGTGCAAAAGACTGGCATAGAACGCAACCGTAGAACATATCTACGTCTTCATCATTAATGCTTCGAGCTCGTTCATCCCGTTTGTTGTAAATTTCTAGGGCAAAATTATAATGTTCCTCTATTTCTTTTGGATCTGTGATCAAGGTTACTTGGATTTTTTTAATTATAGGCAATTCTGCTTTGTAAAGTCGAACTAGTACTTTTCCTAACATTTCAAGGGTGTTAAAACCTTTTTCGATTAGATTCTTAGAAAGTCTCATCCAGTTAGTATAGCGTTGGTTCAGGTGCATTATTCCATTTACAAAATTACAGAACTCATGAACTCTTCGTTCAAAAACAGCTTCTAGGTCTTCTTCCAATTCAGGGCCAGAAACTTCTACTAAAATCCCGATTGGGTAGCGTTCCCCTTCTTTCATGTCTTTAATATCAGGGCCTATAATTGTAACCTTTCCATCCTCAATCTCTTTCTCAGGTTTGCACCTAACGAGTTCAAAATGCTTCTCTACCTTAGGTC
>JAHQWI010000061.1 GCA_029856085.1 Promethearchaeia archaeon
TTGATTAAACAATCCTTTAATTAAATAAAAAGTTGTTGTAACAATCTTTAATTTAATCCATCCTGTTATAACCTTTTATCCATTGAAAAATGAGCAATACCCCTATATTTATATTATAGTAAAACAAATTCCTTAGTAAAACTTTCTATTAAACCATTCTTTTTATAGAAATTTAAATTACTAATATTACTAATATTTACTCGAGATAATGATTATAATGGGAGATAACGAAAAAACGTTTATAAATAAAGAAACACAAACCTTTTCTACAAAGATAAAAAATTATATTAAAAACCTATTAGACTTTTCAAATTATGATACTAAAACGATTCTATATATCATTTTATTTATAGTTTTAATTATAGCTTCTCTGGTCTTATTATTTTTTATATTTTTTGTAGATAACACAATCCTTTATCGATTTGTGGTGGAATTTTTTGTAAATCCTGTTTATAACTTGGGAATTATTGGCATCTTTCTGTTTATAGCGATTATGGCGATTCAAGGGCTTATTGTCCCTCTTCCTTCTGAAATTGTGTTATTAGGGACGGGAATGATTTGGGGGTGGTTCTACGGAGGTATAATGGGAATTATTGGCTCCATGGCAGCGGCTTTATTATGCTACTATATTAGTAGGCGCGGAGGACGACCTTTAGCTGAAAAATTTATAGGTACCAAAGCTATTGATATTGCTGATAATTTCATTGGAAAACATGGTATGAAGGCAATTATAATTACAAGGTTTATACCATTCATACCCTTTGATGTAATATCCTATACATCAGGATTAGTTGATTTAGATGTGAAAAAATATTCTATAGGAACGTTGATTGGTTCAATTTTTAGGGCATTTTTCTATGCTACATTAGGAGCATTATTATTTATGAGTGAGAATCTCGAACTTCCCTTAGATTTTGATACTTTGCCACTAAGTGTTATAGTAGACCAATCGAATTATTTCAATATTATTCTTATGATAATTTTAGCTGCTCTAGCATTAATGATAATCTTCTATTATATACTGATCAAAAAATTGGAGAAAAAAAGAAGTCAAAAACCTGAATAATTTATCAGAATTTATTTAATTCTATTATTAATTTTATTAAATCCTCTTTTTGATTAATTTGTATTATGGTGATATTATTTCTTTTTTTAATAGTCGTTTTAATATTTCATCACATGAATGAAAAGGAAAAACCATCACAAGAAGTATGGTTTAAAGGGCATTATGAAATGAACTTATCTGAGTTTTATAAGGAATTAAACAAAGCAATAGAACACAACAATAGCCAAACCATCTATCAACTCTCAAAAATTATTACGAGATATCATTTTAAGAATTTAGAAAATTAGAGATATTTTTTACATATTTTAATTTAATTCCTTTTTATATATGTACGTACGGCTATTTAAGCTAAAGAGCAACTACTATATCTATTAAAATAGTGTTTTAAAGGTAAAAACCATAAAATCATTTTTAGCGATTTCATGTTGTTCGTTTCATTAATATAAAAATTCTACGATTGAAGAAATTTTATATATCTGAAGACTATTTTTAGCTTAAAGGTATAAGATAATATAATTAATTATTCGGATATATTATGAATCTTAGGGATTATGAAAAGATTTTAGAGGATAATTTAAAAGATGAATTAGAATGGCTAGAGCAAGAGTTCGAATTTTTATTCAAACAAAAAATGCTTAAACACTGCTATACAGAAGACGATATTTCAATAGGAAACCAAATTTTGGATAATGTAATTGATAATATTAAAACAAACAAAAGTGAAGAATTACTTAATTTATTAGCAATAACGCTAAATAAGATTGAACAAACTTTTGGAAAAGAATTCTTTTAATTGGATTTATATTTTATATTCACTTATTCCTTAGATTCAACTAAAACCCTAATCTAATACGTTTCTTGTAATATTTTATTCACAATTTCACACTTTTAACTAGACTAACTATTACAGCTATATTCAAGGTAAATTAAGAAACCAAAATTCTTTTAAGAACAAGGCGCATATTTAAAAAGAGAGATTTAGTATAATTTATCATATAATTAGAATTGTATTATTCATTAAAAGAAGTCTTATTAATTTAATGAGGCTATATACATGAGAGCTTTATTCTATGGAACGCTATGTATAACACAACCCGGTGATGTATGATGGAAAGACTCCTAATTGTGCATTGGAACAGGCAAACTGGACCGGAACCAATAATTCAATACCCTCCTGAAAAACCTTTTCCACCCAAGGCAATCTTTTTGAAAATTTGGGCTAAACATGAGTTAGATAAAGAAAATACAATGATAGAATTTACTCCTGAAGACAGTGAGAATAGTTTTATATCAATCATACAACAATTTGAAAATGAGATATATTTTTTTTGCTTGGTATATAAACAAGAAAATACGATTGAAAATAACCATTTAGGACAAGAATCTCCTGATATATTAGCTATTATGAGTAAGAATTTAGTAGAATTAATTAATACAAATAAAATTACAAGAGCTATCTCTGAAGCTTATACTACAATTAAAAATTACTCAAAATTGGATGAAGAAGAAAATTTGAAAAACTTTTTCCAAGATAAAATAAAGAACACAATCCTACAAATTTTAAGAAACGGTGTAATCTCTAAATTAGATTTAACTAACAAATTAAGACATGATTATGGTTTTTCAACTGCAAATATTGATTTAATACTGATATCATTCATACGTGAGAACTTAATAGTTAAGAAAAATGTACCAGGAAGCAAAGAATGTTATTTTTTGACAAATGATTTATCATGCACAAGAATTCCACCTAAAAGTTTGCCAATCGATAAAAATGATGCTATTCTTTTAAGAAAATATAAAAATTCATTAGAAAATTTCTATTTTAATTATGATATTATTTCTGACATAGAAAATAGAACAATAATACAGACAGTATTATTAGACAAAGATGTGTTTTCTCTAATTAAAACTTTAAGAGAAGGAAGAGTTTCTGTTAATGATTGCTTAAGTATTTTAAATAACAAGCAAGAGCTTTTAAATGAACTTTTAGAAAAGAAATTTATATTTGAAGCCAAGGGATTTGTATACCTTTTTTCAGATGTTCGATTTATAAAATTTAAACCGTATTTCATAATCGAAAGATTAGTGGAAAGATATAAAAACCAGGATATTTCTTTAAATGAATATCTAGCTCATTTAAAATTATTAAATGAGCATATAAAGAGTCCTACTTCTATAGATTATGAAATTGTATGATAGATATCTCTTTGACAATTCTGGATATTATTTAAAGAAAATAAAAATATATATATTCATAAGTCTAAACTTATTTGTAATTAATTCTTAAAATGAGGAATGTAAATGGAATTAGTCGATGTATTACAAGGTAGTTTTTCTCTCATATTTGTAGTTATTTCTTTAATTATAGGATTAACAATTCTCTCGAAATACTTTGAAAATAAGAATCGATTGTTTATTTTGGTCGGAGTATCATGGATTGGTATTTGTATACCCTGGGTTCCTGATTCAACGAGCTTCTTAATGAATCTTATTGTACAACGATCGCTACCAAAAGGATGGTATTTTTTCATTGGAAATGTATTTCTCCCTATTGCTCTGTTAACTTGGTTAATAGCATATACAGATATGATAAAAAGAAAAGCACAAAAGAAAGTAATAATGATTACTATTCTTCTTTCAATTATATTTGAAATTGTATTCTTTATTCTGTTCTTTATGGATATGGATTTGATAGGTACCATTAATCCTGATAGACCTTTTACTGTGGATTTTGGAATTTTTGTAACAATTTACTTATTAGTAATTATCTTGGTAATGGTAGTAACTGGTGTAATTTTTGCCCAAAAATCAGTTAAATCTGATGATAGGGAAGTAAGGCTCAAGGGTAAATTACTCCGAGCTGCTTTTCTTACTTTCGCCGTAGCGGCTATATTTGATTCTCTTCTTGGAACTATATTCGAGGATCCTACTGATCCGCTTTTAGCGATTATGGTTGTAGTTGTTCGGATATTATTGATTTTTAGTGCTTTAGAATTCTATGGGGGATTTCTTCTACCTTCGTGGATGAAAGAAATTTTTATGAAAAAAGAATAATTTTTTTTTTCCTTATTTTTATAAGAACCATTAATTAAATTAGATGGTTAAGATCGAAGTATCTGAAATTTTTTTATCAACTGGAGCTTTACCATCTCCGTATATATGATATAATCCAGTTCTTCGTGCTATCTCATAAAAACTACGAAATATATCCTTTTCCTGATCAATTAATGCGCAAGTTTTATAAATTAAGGGATTCCACCGATTTAACTCATGTTGAGGTTCATACCATAATTTTTCTTGTTTTAGAATCTGGATAAAATCTTCATGGTCGATTATTTCTTTAAGGTCTATTTTATTTAGCATAACTATAAACGGAATTTCTTTGATGAGTCTACCTTTTGTTATGTTTTTTAATTCTAACAGGAATTCAATATTATCTTCAAAAAAATTAATTTGGGAATCAACTACAAAAATTACAGCATCAGTTTCGGCATCAAGCTTATTAAAAACTTTAGTTCTTAATGAACTGAAAGCTTTTTGACCTGCTACTGTATAAACTCTATAATATACCTTCCTCTTTTTAGTTGATTGAAAAATTCCTCGATCAAAATAAAGTGTCGCACCACTTCTCCTATCGATTTTTTGTAAATCACTTACAGGAATTATTTCTCTCTTACCATCCTTAGTTAAATCGTAAAGAGTTTCTAAAATAGTAGTTTTTCCTGATCCCGCCATACCATAGTATACAATCTTAAGAAAGATGTTACCATCTTTGTATTGAACCATTCAATAATCTCCAGATCTCAAAGTAAATTTCACTCGAAAAAATATGCCTAAAGAATATATAAAACTTTTCAAAATTAAAGATTTTGTACCTTAAAATTATTTTTTCAAATACAATATCTTTTTTACAATGGAGAATGATTTTCAAATAGAATAAGAAATTATTTTATAAATTGAAAAAAATCGAAATCATGGATGTAGATTCTGACTCTGACTGGAATTGGGAATTTTATAAAGAGCTTGTAGAAGACGTAGAGGAAAATAAAAATATTATTGCTTGTTCCAATTGTGGAAAATGCGTAGGAGATTGCCCCGCTGCTAAAGTATCGAATTTTAACATAAGGAATATTATCAGAAAAGTACTTCGAGGGGATAAAAGTGTTTTGAAAGATTCTGATATATGGTTTTGCTATTTGTGCGAACGTTGTCAAAGAGTGTGCCCAAAAGACAATATAAATATTCCACTACTCATAATTAATTTGAGGAATGAAAGCTTTAAAAAGGGATTTGGACCACGTTATAGTGATTTAAGAAAATATGTTCAAATGTCTGAGCGTTTTTTGACAACAGGAGTAGTGGTTGAAGAACCATTAGGGGAACCGCTTTTAAAAGAAAGGATTGATGAATTAATTGAAATATGTAATTTTGCTCGAATAAAATATGTATTTAAGGCAAGTAATATCAATAAAAATAAAAAGAAAAAGACAAAAAAATCTTAATTTAATCAACTTAACATGATAAAAAGCAATCTTTCTTTAGATATAGATGAAATTGAGAGAAATTATTTAGATAGTCCCTTAGACTTTTTTAAGGATAAGAAACTCTGTTTATTTAAAGCGTGTCTGGAGGCTCATTTCCCAGGTGTGAGATGGGGGATTCAAGATTTACTTGAAGAACTTGACTTAGACGTAAGAACTTGCGCTGCCCAGTCTTGTTGTAGTGGAACTTTTTTCCAAAGAAATCTAATTACAAGAGCTCAATTTGCTGCCATTAATGAGAGAAATCTAAATGAAATGAATCAATTAGCGGATATTGTGTTTTTTAGCTGTAATGGGTGTTATAACAGTCTTCTAAGAGGGAGAGAATTTTTAAAAACTCCCGAAGTAATGAAAAAAACTGGAGAAATTCTAAATAGATTAAAAGAAAAGGGAATTGGTAAAAATTATCCTGGTAAATATGAAATTTTGGATGATTTTAACCTTAAATTAGTACATGATTTAGATTTCTTGTATTTAATTAGAAATGATTTGCTTAACTCTTTAAAGTATGATTTGAAAAATCTCAAGGTAGTTATTCATTATGGATGCCACTACTTAAATTTATCGAGAGATAAAAGAACTATCGAACCATATTTAAAGGATAAAACTAAATTAGACGATTTGGTAAAATTATTTGGTGGAAATCCTGTAGAATATCAAGAAAAAGAAAGTTGCTGTGGATGGGGTGCTTCACAAGTATTGATTAATACCAAAGAAGCACTTAAAATAACTTTCAACAAATTAAAAAGTGCAGAAACAGTAGGCGCTGACTTTATGGTAACTCCCTGTCCAACCTGTTTATATACATTGAGTAAACCTGAATATAGAGAAAAAATCCATAAATGGTATGGAGAAAAGCTAGATATTCCCACAATTCATCTCAATGAATTAATAGCAATACTAAGAGGTTGTGAAGAAGATCGTTGTATTTCTCTTAAGCAAAAAACGCCTCGAATAGAGGAAATTTTTGATATAATAACAGAAGAATAAAAAAAATTAAACTGAATTTTCAAAATGGAGTCTCTCTTATAAGCAATGAAATATAAAAAAAAAGATTTATTTAATTTTTTTGGCTTCTTCGACCCACTCTTCCACCATTTTTAATGTTGGAGGTCTTCTAAACACATCAGGTTTTTCTTTATCTAACGTCATTATCCGATCTAATGTATTACTAGGGTTTCGTTGAGCAAACTCTTTAACTGAATCAATTCCAATTTCATTAAGCACTTCAGCATATTCAGGACCAACACCACCAATTCTCATTAAATCGGCATGTTCTGCCCATTTATCAAGTAATTTTTCTGAAATCTTTGTTTTTTCCGCCATCTCTTTTATCCCGTTTCTATCTAATCCAATTAAAGATTCTACATTTAAATAACCGGATTTTTCCATTTTTTTGCTATATTTTGAACCAATTCCTTCGATATCAATAATCGGAGTTTCCTTAGGTTTTGTTTTAGCTTTCTTTTCTTCATGCATACTTTTTGCTTCGCTAATCCAGCCTTCAAGATCCTCAACTTTCGGAATTTTTCTTATAACGTCAGGTTGTTCTTTATCGAATGCAATTATTTTATCTAGAGTGTTTTTTGGATTTCTATAAGCAAGTTCTCGAGTGGAATCAATGCCAACTTTGTTTAAGACTTCAGAATATTCAGGACCGACACCCTTGATCACCATAATTTCTGCTTGATCCTGCCATTTCTCAAGCAATTTGAGCGAGATTTTTGTTTTTTCAGCAAGTTCTTTAACTTCTCTCCATTTTAAAGGTATTAAATCTTCTACATTCGCATAACCTGCATTCTCTAATGTTTTAGCATATTTTTCTCCAATGCCTTCAATCTCAATAATTTTCATTGTTTTAAATCCTCTATCTTCTAATTTTAGAATTTTAATTTGCAAGTTAAATATGGGTTATTCTTTTTTAATCTTTTACTCAATACTTTTTAAGTTGAAGTAGAAGAATTTTTGATATTATAACACAGGATTAATTAAAATAATTAGTGGGAAGTAACAATGGAGGAATTATGAAACGCTTTTGTGGTCCTCGAAAACTTATTTCTCTATGATTATAAGTTTATTAAAATGGTCAATCCAAAAGAATTC
>JAHQWI010000062.1 GCA_029856085.1 Promethearchaeia archaeon
AAACAGCCAAAAACTAAAAAAGAACTTAAAAAAGAAGAAATAATTGGTTCTGAGACTGTGATGGAGAAAATTAAAAGGAAGACTCCATGGGTTCTTGGAAATACACTAAGAAAACCAAAAGTAAATTTCCCAAAAATTAGGCATCCAAAATTATCACTTCCTATGCCGTCAAGGTCTTTAAGTATAATAGGCGTATTCATAATTTTATTTGTACTTCAGACAGGAATAGCGTATTTACTTGTTAGAGACCCACCCGCATTAGGGGCAACTTCGGGAGGAGATCCCATTTTTATACTTACTGATATTAATGAAGCTTTCATAATTGAGAGCATTGTGGCTTCAATCCTAATTTTATTATGCTCTACTGGATTTGTATTATTGTATCAGGCGTCAAAATATGTTTATAATCGAAAAATGGCAATATCGATTCTTATAATTGGAGTTCTAACCATAATAATAACATTCATAGCCTTGCAATATATTATTGCAGTAAAAACAGGAGTCTTGAATCAGTAATAAGTGAAAAATTTTTATATTATTTTACTTCACAAATTTGTATCTCATCATAATCTATATAAATTTTGTATAATCCTCGCAAATTTTTATCTAATTCAGAATCTCGAGTATCTAAGCGTAATATTTGATTTGGGATATTCTGTAATTTAAATTTTGATGAAATAATAATAATATTTTTGGAGCCTACTTTCTTTATCACTTGTGGAGTAAATTGTAGATTACCTCTTCCAAATATAAAGCCTTGTTTACCTATTGGGGATATGATAATTTTAGCGTTACTTTTATCAATATATCTTAAAATTTCTTTTTCATTTAAATCAATTGCAATTATTTTTTTATTTAAACACAAATCAATACCTAATATAGTTTTAGGTTGATTTAATTTATCTGCTATTACTTTTGTCGTAGTTCCTGGTCCTAAAAGGTAATATATATCATTTTTTAATGATTCAATTATTCGTTTCGCGATACGTTCTTGGTTATCTAAATCAGATTCAGGTGAACCCATTTTAGATAATTGCATATACAGTGGACTAAAAGGAGTAAGTAAATATCCATATAAACTTGTTATCAATTTTCCATTTCTATATTCATTTTCATTTATATCTAACACTACTGACTCTTTCAATGGAATTTCATCCAATAGAAATTGAAGTATAAGGCTACTTGCTACTTTAGGGTTTAGGGAAAACACACTTGAATAAATTTTCACACCCGCAGGAATTCCTAAACAAGGTACAGTTTTACCAATTATATTAAAAATATCTCTGGCTGTGCCATCACCACCAACAAATAATAAAAGATTCAAATTATCAAAGTTTTTTATGATTCCAGCGGCGATTTTAGTATGATTAGCAGTAGTATCTAAGATATCCTCCACTTTATTGAATAATGGATGTTTAATACAAATATATTCAAAATTAAACTCCTTTTCTAAAAACAAAGATTCACCCATAATTCCAGGGCAGATTATAAATTTCAAATTTGCCTTTATGGATTTTAATTCAATTAAGAGTTCTCTAGTTCGGTTTATAGCACTCGGTTTAGCTCCCATTTCTACAGCTTCTAATAAAATATCTCTACCATCAGTCCCCTTTAATCCAACAGATCCGCCCATTCCTGAGATTGGGTTTATTATCAAACCTATTGTGAATTTAATTTGATCTTTCATGCTTCTTAGAAATTATTAATTTAAAAAAAAAGAAAAAAAATTATAGAGTAAAAATGAAATTTCTGGCTTATTATCCAATAAAAGCTTTATAAGCTGCTTCATCTAATAAATTACCCTTTTCAGCATCCCAGTTCGAAGGATCGATTTTATAGAGCCAAGCTGCAAAACCATCTTCGTTAATCTTTTCTGGCTCATCCATTAAATCAGAATTAATTGCGGTGACTGTCCCCGAGACTGGACTATAGATATCTCCAACAGCTTTACTGCTTTCTACAGTACAATCTATTGGGTCGCTAGTGGGCTCATCTCCATCCATTTTTAATTGTTCTAGTTCGGCACCATCAAGACCCTCAACATCAACAAAAGAAATTTCACCTAATTGTTCAGCGGCATAAGGGGTGAGTCCTACTTCTTTAGTTCCATCATCAAACCATTGATGTGTTTTAGTAAACCATTTAGCCATTTTTGTCTAACTCCTTTTAAATTTATTTCTGAATTAAAATAATATTGAATTAAATAGTATGTTTTTATTAATTAAGGTAATAATTTAAAATTTTATTATTGAGATTTAAAGTTAGATTATTTGAATGATATGGTTTCAAAACTAGAGAATAAACTAAATTTCTATGATGAATTTAAAGATTTTTATTTTCAAATAATAAGAGATTTTAAATTTGATTATCAAAAAGACTGTAAAGCACGTGATTATTTATCAGGTATCTTAGCAAAAAAAAACCATAACTGGAAAATAGATAATATTATAAAATCTTTTAAACAACAGATTGGATCAAAACCAGTAATTTCAATTTATGGCTGTGGTCCTTCATTAGAAGAGACCGTTGATACAATATTGAGACTAAAAGGGAGAAATTTTTTTGAAAAATTTATCAATTTAGCTGCTAATGGTGCTTCAGTTTTTTTGAGAAAAAGAAATATAACAATTGATGCAATATTTACAGATCTAGATGGAATAACAAAGAATGAATTTAATTATTCAAATTTTAATATAATTCATGCACATGGAGATAACATTGAAAAATTAATATCTTTTGAAAAGAATATACTAGAATTTGAAAATGTTATAGGGACGACTCAAGTGGAACCCCTAGAGAACGTTGTAAGCCCTGGAGGGTTTACAGATGGAGATAGGATTCTTTATTTTATTCATAAATTATTAAATCCATCTCAAACGATATTTCTTATCGGAATGGATTTTAAGAATATTGTTGGGAAATATTCCAAATTAGATATTAAGAGCGATCAAGAAGGTACTTTGATTAAAAAAAAGAAATTGCGCTATGCAGTTGAACTATTAGAGTGGATTAAAACCAAAATAGTAAATGATATGTTTTTTATAAATTCTGAGATTGTATCTGACAAATTTAAATATATCTCTATACAAGACTTTATAGAAATGATTAATTCTTGATTTTTCAAATCTTATAGTCTTGAATCCCTTTTAACGCAATTTTATAAAGAAGTTTTTTTTCTGAAAGATTTAATGAATTAACTAGTTGAATATAATTCATTTCTCTATCTTTTTTCCTCAAATACACGTACTCTGAAAAAAAATGATTTAAAAACTGATTTCCTACAGGTAACTCTCGAATTATTGCTTTTTCAGAGAAATTGGAGGCAACCTGAGAGGTTGCTATTGTGATTAAATTATATTTATAAGTAAGCTCATCAACTTTTTTTATAATCTTTAAAAATACATCCCTTGCTTTATTGAATGACATACTACTATTACCTAAATCAGACCTAAAATGATTGTTAATTGAGTCAATAATTAATATACCTCCACGATTATTTATAATAACATTTTCAAAATCCTTTAAAGCAAGTAAAAATGCTGAGTTACTCATAATTTTTGATACTAAGACACTTTCAAGCACACTATGAATTTCAAACTCAGAAGGAGCCAATATTTCTCCTATTCTTTCAGGACGAAATGTGTTTTCTGTATCAAAATAAAATATATATTTAATATTTTCAATACCTAATATTTTATTGAGATGTTTATAAGCTTGAACACATAATTGGTGACATAACTGGGTTTTACCTGTTTTGTTAGACCCAAATATCAAATATTTCTTTTTTGAACAAAAACCACCTCCTATTACATCATCAAAATTTCTAGAACCCACGGGTAAAATTATTCGATTTTTTTGCTGATATTGTGATATAGAAATAATTTGGCTAGGAGTTATGATTTGGGATTTTTTAATTTCTAAAATTTCATGAAGACACATTTATATGTATTAAGGTAATTTAAATTTAAATATAGTTTGCAGATACTAATTAAAACCTAAATAATTACTGCTTAGAAGTCTAGATTAAAAACGAAAAATTAATTTAAAAATAAACATACAATTAATATCATAGTGCTTAAAATGTAAATGATATTTTGGAAAAAATATTAATATCCCAATAAAATGGCTAAAAAGAAAAAAGAGACTTGTCCGTATTGTGGGAAGAGTTTTGCTTATTTATCTCGTCATAAATGTAAAATAAAAGAAAGAATTGAAGGTCCCACGGATGAAAAATCAGAAGTCGAACGAAGAATTGAAAGAATAGAAGAAAAAAAGAAAGAATTTAACCGGGCGTTACGTAAAAACGAAAAAGTAGTATTAAATATTATTAATCGAGAAAAGGAGCTCTATTTTAAAGAACTTCAAAAGCTAAGTGATACAGAGTCTAATGAATTAGAGGAAATTTTAGATATTTTATCCTTACAGTCAAAAATCAAAATAAAGAGAGAGTTAGTTGAAGCTTCTTGGACAAAACGTATTAATTCAATTGAAGATTTAGATGTTAAAGTTAAAGCTGTTAAAATAGACAAAGATCAAAAAGATTTTATATGGAATATGTTTTCTAGACAGCCATGTTTTATCTGTCCTTTTCGAAATAAGTGTAATGATACAAATATGGATCAATTTAATCCATTTCAATGTCCATGGCTAACAGAGTGGATTGATATTAGATCAAATGATAAAGAATATAATATTAATTTTGATGAAATAAAAGCACATTTACAAGATGTCTAATTATCTCTTCTGCAATCCAATAAGATAAATTTCATTACTTTTTTTTTTGGAGGATCTTGGTTTAAGAGCTTTCAATATTCTAAATTCTTTCTTAATTTTTGTAACCAATTTGTTAAAATCGGATCCTTGAAAAGTTTTCAACACCAAAACACCCTTATATTTTAAATGAGTTTTTGCTATATCAAGAATTTTATAACAAAGATTAATCTGTTTTAAATGGTCGGAGAATTTATTACCTATTTTATTAATAGAGGCATCAGATATTATTAAATCAATTTTAGTCTGAAAATAAGATTGGACCCTATCATAAAATTCAGTATTTGTGAAATCCATAATTAGTAGGTCAATGTTTTCAATCGGGGATACTTTTTTAATATCAACACCCAATATTTTATAATGATCTCGATGGTAATACTGATCATTATATTTAGTTAAATTATCCTCTGCAAATCTTTTAGTAACTTGAAGCCAAGAACCTGGAGCAGATCCTAAATCTAAGATATAGAATGCTCTTTTGAAAATATTATATCTTTTTTGAATATCTAATAATTTGTACGCAGATCTTGCTCTAAATCCTTCTTTTTTTGCTTTCTGATAATGTGGATCTTTTTTATGATTTGTATGATTATTTGTCAAGATGATTTTCAATCTAATAATCTTATAATTCTAATAACATATTTTTAATCGAATTTATATCCATATTCGTTTTAATTGATAAAAAATCAAAATGTGTTCTTGAAATTTTATATCCTTTTCTTCTAATAGAAGTTAAGATTGTATCTATTTTTGGAATATTTGAAAGTTTTAAGATTTTACTTAATTTATGGATATTGTAATAAAAAGGATGCATTTCTATTTCTTCTTGAATAAGATTTAACAATTTACTAATCCTTTTTTTATTTCTATATTGAAATTCTTGGTTTAAAAGAATCATTTCATTAATAAATCTTAAATCATGAATTTCATTAACCCACAGAGGACCTGCGTATTCAATGTGGTTAAATTCCTTACAAATTGGACAATGATTAGGTAATCCTAAAATATTATCTCGAAAAGTTGAGTAATATCCACAATTATTACAATGAATTAAATAGCCATAATCTTTAAAATACTGTGAGATTTTTTTTCTATTTTTGAAGGTTAAGCAAAAGACTCTTAAAAAATGTGAGGAATAAAATGTTAGCAAGGGAATTATTCCCATTTTGTTCACATTTGCAATTCTTGATATAAAATATATTAATATACGGGCACCAATTTCTTTACAGAATTCAGTATGTAAAGGTTTAGACATATATTTTCGAATACAACTTTTTGGTCTAACCCCAAATAAAACTGCTGTATCAGTAGCAGTAATACATAATAATCCATCTACTTTTTGGATAGCTTTAAAAGCACCATCAATATATAGGTTAGGTGTACCAAATGGATCAATTGAGATGACATTAGGTTTTTGTGGACTGTTATTAGAGGAGGTATAAGAATTTTGTGCTATTTCGGAAAATAAGAAATTTGCTTCTTTCCTTGACACTTCAATGTGAGCGGGATGATTATAAATTTCGTTTAAGGATAAATTTTTATTGATTAGGTCAACTGCGATTGGATTAATATCATTTATGTAAATTTTCTTAACATTTTTACAATCTTTTAATATTCGAATAGAGGATATTCCTGAAGCTGCCATTGAATCTACAATTATGAGTGGATGTTGGTTATATACTCTGTCGTAAGCCATAATCGCTAAATTAGAAATATCTCTATTAATTTCCATTTTTTGATTATAAAAAACAATCATGGATTTTGAAGGAATCGAATCTTTATCAGTAGTATGAATATAAAATTCAGCGTTTCCTTCTTTAATCGTACTTAAATTAGAATTCATTAATTTTTCTTTTTTTTTCATTCTCATTTATATAATATCAAAAAAATAAATTAAATATTGTAATTTTAATAATTGCTTTTATTACTGAAATCCATTTTCAGTTAATTTAGACATGAAGGTTATGTGCTTATCCTCAGGGTGTTTTGTTAGAGTAAATTTTCTCTCTTTTAATATTTCTGTACGCTCAATTTTTATATCTAATGATACCCAATATTCCATTACTTTTCCCCCACTTTGATTTTCTGTTAGCTGATCGTTATCTCTGATTTGAACTTTTTCATTAACAATTAAAATATTTACATTGTAAGAGTCGTTTATATGGGAAAGATTCGCTAATATTTGGTTTAAATAATAGTTTAAATTATAATTTTTATCTTTTTTTTCTCTATTTAATTCTAATCGATATAGATCTGTGAGTGAATCAATTACAATTAGATTATAATGATTATTTGCTTCATTTAAGTTTCTTAAAATTAAATATTCTAAATTAAATAATATGTTATGTAAATCATTAAAATTATCTGGTATAATAAAGGTAATTTTATCAAGAATTTCTATTGAATCTTTAAAGATTCTATTGATTTTTTCAGAAGGAAAAATTGGTTTGGAATAAATATAAATAATTTTATTTCCATTTTTAATGGAGTTCATTGAAGTTTGGATTGCAAATGTAGTTTTTCCAACTCCAAAATCCCCCCAAATGGAAACTATACCTTTAAAAAAAGGGATTCTTTTAAAATATTCATTTAATATTGAGTTTGGAAATTTCATTTAATTAAAGATTATTAATTTTATTTAATATTAATAATTATAATTTGAGAAATAAAATTTTATATGTATATACGGAGAATCTGAATTTTTTTTATAGACTAAATAGGGAACTTAATCAACTAAATATTAAGTTTAAGATATTGAGTGGATTATCAAGAATTCCAGATATTTCCTCGCTACTTCTTACAACCTCTAAAGAGTTTGATAGATTTAAAGAGCATTATAAAAAGTTGAAGATTCTCCCCTATGG
>JAHQWI010000063.1 GCA_029856085.1 Promethearchaeia archaeon
GGATTGAAAAATTACGTACCCAATAAAGCGATATGCAATATAGACATTAGATTTGCTCATGATATCTCTGTAGATGTTATTTTTCAGGAAATTAAAGAAAAGATTGAAAAATTCTCCAAAACTTCAAAATCTGAAATTAAATTAACCAGAAATCTTGGATATGAGAGATCTAGGGTCAAAAAAGACACCCCTTTAGTAAATAGCCTTATTGAAAGTGCTAAGATGTTAGGAGTTGTGACTGAAATATGGCCAATAAGTGCCGCTGCTGCTCCTTTAAGTAAAATTCAAAAAATTTTAAGCTTAAATTTTATTACAGGTGGTTTAGGAATAGGAGGATCAGCTCATTCTGTGAATGAATTCATTCAATATAATTCAATAATTAATACAAGATTATCATATTATTATTTTCTGCGAGAATATTCCAAACTATATAAAGAAAGAAATAAGACTTAATCAAATAATCCTGCTAAACCCCTGGTTCTTGCTTTAATAGCA
Source organism: Promethearchaeia archaeon (assembly GCA_029856085.1). Lineage (GTDB taxonomy): Archaea > Asgardarchaeota > Lokiarchaeia > Sigyniarchaeales > SOKP01 > Loki-b32. Next base: position 496 of record JAHQWI010000063.1, read on the forward strand.
CTTTGAGGACACATTTCGCTACAGCAAAAACAAGATATACAAATCTTTCGTAAAAATACCGGAAATTTACCTTCTTCAAACTTTATTGCTTCAGCAGGACAGATCTGAGCGCATTCACCACATTGTACACACTTAGACTTTATCAATTCAGGTATTTTTTTGATTATTTTATATCCTATATGTCCTGACATATAAGCAATAAAACTTGTAAAAGTATTTCCTGGTACATTAAATTTAGGTGTTTGTTTTTTAGCTTCCTCAAGAGACATTCCTAAAATTTCTATATCTTCTAAATTTCCAACTCCTAAATTTCGCTCTATTGCATTTCTAACGTGAGGAACGTTTTTAACTTTTAATTTTCCTATTTCTAGTGCTACTAAATCCAGTGCTACCTCATCTGTGCCAGCAAGAATTAGATCCCATTTTTTCATTGTTCCCCCACCTGGCCCCATTCTACCTTCCATAATCTCTTGTAAATCATAGACAGTTAATCTATTTGGTTTATTTTTTACTATCCATGAAAAATTATCTGCAAGAACTTCTCCAAATTGTTCAGCTGTTTTTCCAAATAAATGATAATGAGCTTTTAAACCTCCAGGAATAATACCCCAATAGTTTTTTATTGCACCTGTCATTGTTGCTTCTAAATGAGATTTTAACCGAGGTAAGTTGATCAATATCTCACAATCTTTAATAGCCCTAGCAACACGAATTTCTTTTAACCTTAAAGCACCTTCAATTTTTTCATTTATCGGTACATCACTTTCAAAATCCACAAAATTTACTCCATGGGTTTCGCATATTTCATAAATTCCAATTTCTTTGGCAACATCAGAACCTAACTTCTGAGATTGACCTGGGGAGTCTCCTAAGTAAACGTTACCCATGGAAATCCCAATCATTTTAAGATAAGAAATTACACCTTCAACAAAACCAAGTTGAGTACAAGCATCTTTTTTTGCTGTTAACAAATTTGGCTTTAAAAGAATATTTTTAGATTTAGTAAAATCAAAATGAATATCTTTCTCGATTAATTTGATAGCTCCGATAACGGCGTCAAGAATGCCATCAAAATCATTAACATTTACAATACTTATCTTTGTTGACATTTTAAATCAAATTTGAAAATTTAGTAAGAAATTAAAATATATTCCTATCTCTTAATAATTTTTTCAGATAATATAATAAAATTTGTGTTTATTATTATCTGAAACCAATTATTTTTAAAAATAGAATTTATTATATTATAAAAATCACTGAAATATTAATTTAATTTCATTAAAAATTTTTATAATCGAGCTCTCTTAATAAAAGCAAGTGTAAAATAATAATTATTATCAACCAATTTGGTGAAAAGAATTCCTCTAAGTGATGCAATGTTTAAGGTTTGTCTATTTGGAGACGGTGGAGTAGGAAAGACTACATTAATAAATCGCTATCTCACCGGTGTATTTAAGAGTGATTCTGAAATCACTATTGGTGTCGACTTTCATATAAAAAGGTTAGAAATTCAAGAAAAACGAGTTACTTTACAAATCTGGGATTTTGCTGGCGAGGATAGGTTCAGATTCTTGTTACCTAGCTATGTTTTGGGTGCTTCTGGTGGAATTTTCATGTATGATATCACACGATATAGTTCACTCAAAAATTTTCAAGATTGGCTAGATATTTTAAAACATGGATATAGAGGACCTTTAAAACAAATCCCTATTATTATGGTTGGAAGTAAATTAGATCTCGAATACAAAAGAGCTGTTTCTAGAGATGAAGCATATGAATTAGCAAAAAGTAATGATTTATTCGGTTATATCGAATGTTCTTCTAAAGATGGTCAAAATGTACAAGAAGTATTTTTAGAAATAGGAAGATTAATGTTAAGACAAGCCAAAATTGTTAACACATGATTTAATTTTTAAAAATATCTGCTAATTTTTCAATAACTAAATCAGGGATTAGATTATTATCAAAGTCTTTTGACTTTATTACCTTTTCTTTTATGTTCGCAATCATATCTCTTGTAGTAACTCCTGTTAAAACTGCTACTGATATAATTCCGGCTCTATTACCAGCTAATATATCTGTGTTTAGCCGATCCCCGAAGATACATACTTGCTCGGGAGGAATATTGGCATCATTTAAAATTAGTTCAATACCGAAAGGTTCAGGTTTCCCAAAAATTCTAATAGGTACTCTACCTGTACAAGTGATCAAAGCATTAACCATTACACCTGCTCCTGGTTTAAAGCCTCTAGCAACGGGTAAAGTAGAGTCAGTATTTGTTGCATAAAATTGTGCATTTCCCTCTAATATACATCTTTGAGCAATTGCTAACTTATCATATTTAAAATCTCTATCAAGACCGACAATTACAAAATCAATATTTTTGTAGTCTGTAGGGTTTGTTTCAATATTATGGCCTAGAGATTTTAATTCTTGTCTTAATCCTATTTCTCCTATTACATAAATATTGGCTTTCTCTTTAATCTTTGTGATCTCGGTAGAGGTTATAGATGCGCTTGTATAAAAATCTGTTACTTCACTCTGAATATTGAGGTTTTCCAATCTCTCTACATACGTTTTCCTTGTTGCGGTTGAATTGTTAGAATTATAAACTACTTTAATTGATAGATCTTTAAGTTCGTTTATAACTTTATCTGCATTTGGGATTATTGTATTTCCACGATAAACCACACCATCGAGATCAAATATAGCAAGTCGAATATTTTTCAAGTCATCTAATAATTCGCGCATTTCTCAAGAAAACATATCAATTTATATCTATTATTAAAACCATCCAACTGGTAACCCTAATATAACTTTTAAAATCTGAATTCCTATTGGAATAAATATCGGATTTAATAAATTATCAGCGGTATATATAGGGAAATAATCTGTGATAAAAAATATAACAGCTCCGATTATTGCATAAATTGGACCTACGATAATTAATCCTATAATGTACGCCACGATTATCCCAGCTAAAAAACCCTCAATAGATTTTTGGTCTTTGCTTCTTACTTGGACTTTATGTTTTCCGTATCTTCTTCCAATCAAAGCTGCGGCCGCGTCTGAAAGGCACGCTATAAGTATTCCAGAAAATACCGCTAAAATATTAAGAATTCCTGCCATATATAACATATAGGAGAAGATAAATCCTGTAATTATATAAATTTGTGGACCTGTCGCATTTTTTTCTTTATTCCTTAACATTGATTTAGTTAAAAAATTAAAAACTGAGTATTCTGGACCCCAAATTATACGGATTAAATCAGAGATTAATGCAAACATCAAAGCGCCTATTAAAGCCATCATAGTTAAACCAATTACTGCTCGAAAATCACCGGGAATATAATAAAATAGAGCTATATCACCCCATAAAAGTTCATATGCCGGGCCTATATCATTTATTAACACAATCACACTATCACTTACAATCCGTGTAACAGGGTAAAGAAGAGAGAAAAACCCAAAATATGCTAATACTAACAATAATCCGGTTAAATGAAAGCTCTTTCTTATCAATTCCATTTTAAATGTAATTTCTTCTCCATAAGGATTTTCTTTGGTCATTCTTTCTACATATCTTCTTAAAACTGGTTTTTTTCCTCCCTCTAAGGGGCCTTCTAGATCCTCCATATTGATTTTCTTTACTTCCCTTTTTACTATCATAAAAAAAATCAAATTGACAAATAAAATAATCCCAATCCACCATACCATAAACCCGTTATATGGATAAGGAAAAAATCTTACAATAGAATTATAATATCCAAAAATCAAAAAACAAAAACCACAAATTATAGTAGAAACGCCCCCATACCGATTACCTGCTTTATATCCCTTTCTTCCTATGTGAAACATTAGAAACATAAGTAAGAAAAATGAGAAGGATAAAGTAAGGTTATAAACCTCATCAACTCCAGTCCAATAGTCCATAATTAATCAGATAAAGAATTGTATTAATTAAATAATTAATAACCTAATAATTAATTTTCCTTAATAATGTGGGGTAAAATTATTAAACCCATCATAGAAACGACAAAAAACTATAAGGTATAACTAATATAAAATTTGTATATTCTAAGATTTTAAAAGGTATATCATCTTCTACATCATTACAATACAAAAATATCAAACCTAAATTAATAAATAAATAATAATATAATTTATTAGAGAATATGTAATACAAAAAGATAAATAATATTAAAATAAGAAAATTATATCTATATTATTATATTGGAATTTATCTCTATAAATACCCTAAATCTAAATAACAGGAAAAAATGACTTCCATGGAACCGACTACTGATACACTCGATGATATTTTGAAGAAGTTATTGTCAGCCATCCCAGAAGTTAAAGCCGCTGCAATAGTGTCTGCTGAGGGCTTACCAATCGCTTCAGCTCTACCTCAGGGTGTTGATGAGACAAGGATCGCTGCAATGACTGCTGCACTTCTCTCCTTATCCGAAAGGGCTGTTATCGAGATGGATAAGGGCGAATTTGAGCAACTGTACGTCAGAGGAAACGAAGGTTATCTCCTAGTCCTACAAGCTGGCCCCAATGCTGTATTAACGGTTTCTACAACGAAGGACGTAAGGCTCGGGTTAATCTTTTTAGATTGTAAACGAACAACTGAAAAGATTGCGAAATTAATTTAAACATATCTAAATTAATTTAAACATATCTAATTTATACTTAAATCCTATTTTCAATTGTTTAATCTACTAATTAGTTACCTGACAACGTATTTGTATTGTTTTTTAAGTCGACATCTATTTCTATGAATTCAAAAAACGGTGTCTTATAAATTCCTTTCCTAGAGTGATACGATATTGAGAAAAAGAATCTTTTGTATTTATAAGAATGATTTATTAACAAATCTTTAAATAGTTTAAAATCAAGTTTATCATAACAAAATTCCATTTATAAAAAATTATAATTCTAAAAGACTTGATATCCAATGGCAGATTGGCGAAATTATACTTGGGCGTTACCTATTGTTGGAGCTATCTTTGCAATCATATCGATTGCTACTCCTGCTCTAGGTAAATTAACGATTTACGATCATTATTGGGATGAAACTTTTTTCATGGATTTTAAAATTTGGATGGTAGGCTATTGGGAAGTTGGACTATATGATGGCTGGGTAAATAATCTTTCTTCCGATCTTGGACTTCCTTTTCACGCAACTATTACACCCTTCATTATTTGTTTTCTTGGTTTATTAATTGGAGCAATTTCAGGAATTGGTGCAGGTGTATCAGGTTACCGAGGGGATTTTAGAAAAAATATCGCTGCTCTTAGTGGGATTTTAATGATTAGTTTTACCCTTATCTTTATAATATGGGTAGAAGTTGAATGGAGCCCTTTTAGTGGTGATTCTGTGCTGGATGAGTGGGATGATCTCATAGATTATCAATTTGATCCTGGTTTTGGTGTAATTGGACCTTTTATTGGCGGAATATTTTGTCTTGCTGGTGGTTTTATTAAATCAGAGGAACGAACAATGCCATTAGCATCCAAACAACTTAAAATGACACCAGGTTCAAAAATAAAATATTGTCCTGACTGTGGTGCCGAAGCGTCTGGAAAATTTTGTTCGAGTTGTGGAGAACCCCTCCCGTCTTGAGTTTTATGGCAAATAAAAGAAATTAAAATTTAAATAATTCCATTTTTTTTCCAATTATTATGATATCGATTGCATTACAATAATAGTTAAAGGTAGGTTTAATTATTAAGCATTTAAATGGAATTACCTATTTTGATGGGTTTAAAAAACGATCTATCGCATTGTACAATGCTTTATTTTGCCGTTTTACATCTTCAGATATCTCCGAAAAATCCGGATCGTATTGGTTAAACTGTGGAACACTGCTAATATGATAAAACTCATCATTATGTTTAGTAATTTTTATTACCTTGAAAGTTCGATGTTTAACCAATTCCATAGTCTTTATACCAGATATAGGAATTTCGGTTGTACTTTTTTCACCACTAAAGATTAGTTTATCTTTATTACTCGATAGAGTTCCCTCATCCCAATACTTACGCGAAATTGCAACTATGCCCTTTATTTTTCCTTTACCAAAATAGACGTTATCACTTATCATGAATTTACACCTTGAAATAGAAATAAGAATAAAGACATTTATTACTTTTTATTCTTTCATAGAAATAGAAATATAAATGACTAAAAATTTTGGTTCAAATGACTGATGCGAATTTAAATAATTATATGTATGAATTCATAGAAAAAATCTGTAACGAAATTGGTCCGAGAGAATCCGGTACTGAACAAGAAATACTCGCAGGAAACGTGATTGAAGAAGAATTAAAAAAATTCTGCGATGAGGCTCATCAGGAAGAATATATAAGTAGTCCTCATGCTTTTCTTGGAGGTATAAGGTATGCTGCCTTTCTTGTCTTCGTGTCAATAATTTTATATTGGCTTTCATTACTGATTGATCTTAGCATATTACAAATTGGTAATGGGTATAGTTTTATTTTTACGCTCATAGCTGTAATCCTTATAGTATTAAGTGTTAGTTATTTTATCTTGGAAACAATGAAATATCATGAAACATATGATTTCCTTTTCCCAAAAAGAAAGTCGAACAACGTCGTTGGGACTTTAAACCCCTCAGGTGAAGTAAAAAATACAATTATTTTTTCAGCACATCACGATTCTGCTTTTGAATTCAATACATTTTATTATTTGAAAAGATTTGGTCTAATCATAATTAATATTGGCTATCTTGGAGTGGGGATAATATTAATAGTAATTATTTTAAAAATAATTCTTCAATTATTATCAATTGAACTTACCATTTTGTTTTTATCGTTTGGATTTTTCTTCATTATTTTTCTTCCAATTATTTTAGTCTACATATTATTTCACACATACCATCCTGTTCAAGGTGCATTTGACAACTTATCCGGGGTGTCAATTGTTTTAGGAATAGGTAAATTTCTAGCAGAGAATAAAAATAATGGCGAAATTTACCCCAAAAATACTAAAATATATCTAATTTCTTTTGCAGGGGAAGAAGCGGGTTTAAGAGGTGCAAAACGGTATATTAGTGCTCACTTTAATCA
>JAHQWI010000065.1 GCA_029856085.1 Promethearchaeia archaeon
GTAGAGGGCTTCCAGACTTCCCATGTAAATTACTTGGTATACAAGAATATTCACTTTTTGCAAAAACAATAGATCCTAGAATTAAAACAAATTGTATAACATGTCCACCAGATCCTCATCCTGAAAACTATTGGTGTGCGTGGGAGTTCATACTAGTAGAAGACAACGATTCAAAATAATATTAACTTATATAAGATTTAAAAAGCAAATTAAATTAATCCTACAACAACAAGCCAATAATTTATTAGATTTGGATTACTAACAAAATTATCGAATAATATTATAATTCAATTAATCATAATAAAATGAAATAATATGTCAGAAGAATATATAAGAGGTCAAATTAGCGCGAAAGAAGATGAAATTACGCGAATTGAGGAAGATTCCTCAAAAAAAGATGCTTCAGCAGAAGCTGAAATTGAATTAGAATTTGATCCCAAAATAGTAGAAGCGAAAGCAAAAGTAGACGAAGAAGAAGGTTTACGAGATGAGGCTATTCAAAAAGCGGAAGAATGGACTCAAAAAAAGAAAGAGAAGATTGCAGCAGCTAAAGATGCCAATAAATTGCATGCAAATCTAAGAAGTGATAAAGAAAAAGCCCTTAATGTGAAACTAAAAGAAATTGATGCAGAGAAAAAATCCCAAATTAAAGAAGTTCAAGGGGAAATTAAAACTCTAAAAAAACAATTACTCACTTTGGAAAAAGAAAAAGCTAAACAAGCTGAACAAGCTGAACAAGCTGAAGATTAATTCAGTAATATCTTTCTTGTTATTTTTTAATATAATTTTTTTTAATATTTTTTTTATAATATCTGTTATATTTATTCATATTCCCAATAAGGAGAATTTAAATAGAGGTATAGAAATCATTAGTACGATCATTAGAACTATAAATACTATTCTCTAATTGACTAGCTTCAAGAAAATTTAAAGATTAAGGGGTAACTTTTGACCTTTATCATTGATTTTATCTTTCAAAATATCGGGATGAAGTCTCAGTTCATCATAAAGCCAAGACATGAGTCTTAATTTTGAGTTATAAATCTCAACTTCTTCTTCAAAAAGTTCCATTCTATGGTTACCTTCTATATTCATTATATTCCATCAGATCCAAGAAACATATTTATCTGTGTAATATCTGTGTAATATCTAATTTATTACAAATGGAAAAATTGAATTTTGATAAGTTTTTTTGAATGAGAGGAATTATAAAATTTAGCTTTTTAAGTACTTCTTCTTAATATCATCAAGAATATATATAATATCTTCAATTGGACTGCCATCAATTACCTTATCTAATTTTTCAATTAAATCTTTAGGAAAGATCTCAAATTTTGCTATGTTTTCTCTATATTCTTTAAATTGATCTGAGACTGAATATAACGAATTACTTCTCTTTATTTCTAATTCCCTAGAAACAACATTCGAAAAAGATTCTATCAACTCATTATAAATATTGTTTTCAAATTGTTGTACTTCATAATTCACTTCGAAAACCATGTGATCATATTTTTTATTAACGTCTTGGATTTCTTTTTCCCTTTTCACATTAATCTCGTCGATTTTTGGCTTCAAAGCTTTCTTTCTTAATTCTAACTCTTCAAGTTTAGATTCTAAATGGTTGGTCATATTACTTTTTAATAAAGGATTTTATTTAAAGAATTAGCTAAAGCTATTTACAAATAGAAGTCTGTTTTGAATATTTTTTTTTAAACCTAGATCTTTTAAAAATAAAAATTATAACTTTAGTATTATTCCAAATAATCAAATTATTTGAAAGAACATTAAGATTTATATGCCAAAAAAGGCTTTTTTACCAGAACCAGAAGATAACTTAAAATCTATACAAGATAATTTAATCTACCGTATTGAATTTTTTAAAAATTATTTCAATGAATCACTACAGAATAAAATGTCTGAAATAATTAATTATAAAGAAATAGGAAAGTAAACCAACAGGGAAATACTAAAAAGCTACGCTTTTTCCAATAGGGAAATTCCTTTACTTTCTCAAATTCATAGTATCTCCAAACCTATTTAAATATTTGGAGTAAATTTATGTATGAAAAGCATAAATAAGAAAGGTACTTGTTCGAATAAATTTGTGAATAAAACCTTATACTACTATTAAGAATAAAAAAAATTAAACACAAATTATATTGCTGAATATAGTTCGATTTGATAAAATGAAAAGGAAAATTTAAGAAAATATAGATTTGAAAGAGAAAGAAGGAAAAAACTAATGGTAATTAATACTTTCGGTTCAAAAAAAAATTTCAAATACTGACAATAGTGATAGTAATTAAAACACACACACCTAATACTATTGTCAACAAAAAAACCTAATACTACTGTTAGGTAAGAGAATTTGAAGCCTTTTTTTTTGATTAATAACAGCAATTACTATATCGAAAAATTCTATAAAGTTGAATTTGAATAGAATTGCTTCTTTTTAAGAAAAATTTTAAAACCATGATACTTTCGCAGTTTGACGAGGTGGTGTTCGGTAATACTTAACTTTTGGAATACCAACGGCTAAAGCGTATCCTACCACGTGTTTTTTTGGAAGATTAATGAGATTTGCTACCGAGTCAAAAATAGTAAATGCTGCAGTCATAAGGCCCAACGAACAGGTCCCTAAACCTAAGATCGTTGCTGCAAGCATAATGTTGCCAGCCGCTAAAGAGCAATCTTGTTCTAGCGATGTAGTTTTTTTAGGGGCATGAAGAATTAGTAATTCTCCATTCCAACGCCAAAACTCTTCACCGCGTGCAATCCCTTTAAGCATATCTTTTAAGCCAATTAATGCTATCTTAGCTATTTTCAAATATTTTTTTGGAACTAAGGAGTTAAATTCATCTCTTCTGCTTGGATTCTTATAGATTTCAGCCAAATTGACGAAATTCTTAGTTATTTCTTCAGAAATTTTATCTAAAAGAGCAGGATCTCGAACAACCGTATAATGGATTAATTGATCGTTATGACCTGTAGGAGCGAACCTTCCAGCTTCTATAAGTTTTTTCCATAAATCGTCCGAAACTGGCTCTTTTTTAAACTGTCTTACGGATCTGCGAAATTTAATTAAATCTACCAGTTCATTGTAGGTTGGAACTTTATCATCCTTGGAAATTACTTTAATTTCTTCAGTAGGAAATCGTTGTAGATTTATAACATTAACGGGACATACAGCAACGCAATGTCCACATTCCATGCATAGCATTTCTGAAGATCTTCTTATGAACAAAACGTCTTCTCTAAAATAGTAAAGTCTTAAGGGACATTCAGCTATGCAAGCTCCACATTTAGTACATTTTTCTAAATTTATTTCAATTTTTGTGTTTCTTAAGACATTAACATTATTCATTTTTATTTTTTCACCCATGCCATGAACTTTATTATCAGATATATAATATTTCTTCTTTCATAAAAATATTCTAAAATTCTTTCATTATCTCGAATAATTTTATTTGACAAATTTATTAATTCAAAAGATATAAGCATTAGGTGTATTACTTTTAATAAAAAGCATTCTTGGGAGTATAGTCCCTCTATTTTATTTACTCACATACCGTTAATAATAAAAAATCTACAAAATCTAGGAATTCCAATAGATCCTATATGGGAAAAGTGTTTCAGTAATGATTATAAGACTTTTTTTATTAATATTATTTAAATTTACTTATATAACTAAAAGGTTTTTTTTTAATTTAAAACTTTAATATATAATATTATTAGTCGTATTTTCTCTTAAAAGCTGTTTTATTATATAATTTTAATTTTGATTAGATATGCCAAAAGATATGAAAATTCCAGAGCCAGAAAAAAATCTCAAGTTCATTGATGTTCATTGCCATCTAGGAGGTTTTCCACGTCCAAGAAATGACCGATTACCTTCGGATCGAGAGCAAATTTTAAATTATTTCAAATTGGGGGGGCAATATTTAATTACAAGCACGATAAATATGAATACGCTTAATCTAACACTAGCATTTATGAAGGAGGATTTCAAGAATTTTGGTTTTACTTGCGGTTGGGCACCCCAGACTGTAACTTATTCTCCTAAGGGTAAATATGAAACTGAATGGAGAAAGTGGATAGAATTTATTAAAAATAATCAAGAAAAATTTTTAGCGATTGGGGAAATAGGATTAGATTTTCATCACGCTAAAACTCTAGAAAAAAGAAATAGGCAAATATATGTTTTCAAACAAATAATAGAATTAACTAAGGATTTTGATAAACCATATGTTTTACATGTCAGAAATGCAGCTGAACATGAATTCGATAGTAACAATCCTAAACATAGGTTTAATAAAAGAGATGGTGCCAATAAAGAAGTCATGAACATTTTAAAAGAATTTAATATTTCACCCAGAAAGGTTTTATGGCATTGTTTTTCGGGGCCGGAAGGTTATGGGAGAACTCTACCTAATCAGGGTTTCATCATTTCTGTTCCAAGTTCTGCTTATGGTTTTGATAGATGGCGTAGGGTTTCTAAAAATTCCCCTTTAGAATCGTTAGTGACAGAAACAGATTCTTATTATCAACACCCTTATAAAAGAGGACCTATAAATGTACCTTCAAATGTGAGATATTCTATTGCTGCTATAGCATATTCTCATAATATCCCTCAAAAATTAGTTAGTGAAAGAACAATAGAGAATGCTATAAGGTTTTTTAATTTAGAATTTGAAAATTAGAAATGTTAAAAAATTAGATACTCATTACTCTAAATACTAATATTAATTTTAATTAGAATTGGTGAATACATTGAAAATTTTAGTAACCTATTTTTCACAAAATGGAAATACAGAAAAAGTTGCGAGAAGTATTTATGAAGGATGTCAAGGTGAAGATGTAGATTTAAAGCCTATCAAAGAAGTAGATCCTTTAGATTTGAAAAATTTTGACTTAGTCTTTTTAGGATCTGGTATTTATGCAAGCAGAGTAAATAAAGCACTCTCAGATTTAGTAGCTGCAGCTCAAGAATTGCCGCCAAAATTCATATTTTTCTCGACCCACGCAAGTAAAGAACCTTACCAAGATGGTTTTAAAGTAGTAAAAAGCAAAATTGGTGAATCATCACAAATAATAGATGAATTTGATTGCTGTGGTGATAATATTGGCGTACCTGAAGCAATGCGTAATGCTATGTTAGAAAGATTGCCGGAAGATAAACGAAAAGAAGCTGAAAAGCATCAACAATGGCTTAAAGGACGACCAAATGAAGAAGATTTACAGAACGCTAAAAATTTTGCTCAATCGATATTAAAAAAGCTTTAAATCCAATTATTATTGATTTTTAATTTCTTTTCCTTTTTAAACAACAATTTCAAAGAACAATCTATGATTCATTTAAATACTAATGAGAATAAAACAATTTTAAGAACCAATCAATCGTAATAAAAATGGTAAAAAGGTAATAAATAATCTAAAAAACATATTAGATTAATGTAAAACATGAAGAAAATAATAATATATTTCTCTTTATTAGGGCATAATAGAGAAATTGCAGAAAGAATGGCAGAACAAGAAAATTGTGAAGTAAAAGAATTCTCACCTGGAAATAAATTGAGGGTATTTCAAATAATTGGAGGTAAAAAAAGATTAAGGAAAAGAGCACGGCGAATGGAAAAGGAACTACTTATATTTAATGAGTTAATTATATGTGGGCCAATTTGGGCGTATAAACCTGCGCCTGCGATTAGATCCTTGCTTAAATACTTAACTCTTGAGGGAAAAACAGTTAGTTGCTATATGACTTACACTCAAGATTATAGAGAATCTGAAGAAATCATAAAAAATATGATTGAAGAGCAATCTGGTATTGTTAAAGAGATTGCCTTTAAAAATATTGAAAACATGGGAGATCAATGAAATAAAGCTTATAATAAAAGATTAAGATTGTTTAAATAATTTGACAAACATAAAGCGGGATTACTCAATACCGATAAATATTTCTAATGCATTGAATGATAATGTCTTAAAAATAGGGTGGAAGATTGAAGAAAAGAGGTAGAATTATTTATTTTGCGAAATTAGATAAATAATTAATAGTTTATCATCCATTTGTAAAATTCCCTTTTTTTTCCACTATTATCAATTTTCTTTATCAAGTTTAATCCTATCTTGTTTTTAATATCATCATTTGTAATAGAAACAATTTTCTAAAAATCTTTCTTATAATCTCGCTCCTAAATAAAGTTCTGATTAGTTTCAATAAAAAATGATGTTTTGGTTTGAATGTACTCTTATTTTTATCATAACTAATCCGTTTAATGAAAAAATTGTTTTGTAATATTGAAATTATTAATTGATAGGTTATAATCGCAATTATATCCCAAGCTCTTCTTATATGAATTTCTGGATATTGTAATTGTTCCCCCATAGCCATTCTAACAATTTCGATAATATGATACAAATCAATTTTACTACCTATAAGTTCACGAGTTGCCCATAATATATATAAACAGCCACCACAATAAGAGATTAATGCATTCGCTCCTGTCTCTTCTGCTTCTTTAAATTTTTTACGTCCTTCTGAAATAATATCAAATGTAATTGAAATATTTCTTACCCAAGAAGCTCCTGCTCCAAAACCACAGCAGAGAGAATCTTTTTTAATATGTTTCATTTCCTTAATTTCACAACCGCACATTTCTAAGATTTTTCTTGGTGGGTCCCAGTAAATTCCACTTAAGGTTTTTGAATAACAGTTGTCGTGAATAGTTACACTAAAGTTTAATTTATTTGTAATCGGAATTTCCCCAGATTTTAGACTATTTAATATCCAATCATTAAAATTAATAAAATTTCGATTATGATTAACTCCCATTTCCTTAGGATGTACTTCTGAAAAGATATATTGAACAGCGTCTACTGTATGAGCAATATTTTTGACATCCCATTTATCAAAATCAGTTTTGCATTTTTCAGCAATTTTCTGAACAATGTCCAAATATCCTCCTTGGTATAAATATGCGCCACCTTCCCATTGGTCAATTAGATCAATTGGTTTGAAAAAGCCTAATAATTTACTTCCTCCTAGTATAAAAGGGAATAAATGAGTGTAATTTCCAATTATCAAGATTGTATCTTCTAGTTTAGGAGAATAATTCATCCAATTAGAAATCCACTTCCGTTCTTGATTAGATAAAAATATATTAAGCAACTGCCAAATATTCGGTACTTCTGTTGGGCAAATGAATTTATATAATGGAGGGGCACCCCGCTTCTTATATTTATCATTCCATCTCTCAAGAATTAACTGATATGGATTAGCAGTTTGAGGGCAGTATAAATTACATGAAAAGCATGTATTGCATTTAGAAAGTACATATTTAGATTCTTTTCCGTCAATTAATCTTTTAATTTCCTTTTTTGATTCTTCTAAAGGTAATTGCAAAACAGGACATAGATGAAAACATTGTCCACATAGATCACACAACTCTTCATTAAAAACAGAGATTCGTTTACCAGTAGTCATCTTTACCATGCATCTCCGTATAT
>JAHQWI010000064.1 GCA_029856085.1 Promethearchaeia archaeon
GCATATTATAGAGAAAATGAAATTTTTTCCTTTTAAAACCAATATCGCTGTAAGATTTTTATAAAATTTGTTTTTTAATAAGGAAATTCGAAATATTATCAAAAAACCATTTACTTTCAAAGATATGTTACCAGCGTGGCTGAGTTTTGTCATCATTATTGGCATAGTCATAATTCTTTCTAAATATGAGTTAGGTGTTACACTTTCCTTAGGAGCTGTAGGCTTTGCTTTTTTAGCGGGTACTAATATCGTACAAGCATTAATCAATGTAGTCACAAACCCAACTGTTCTCTTATTGATGATAATTGTTACACTTATATCTATCTTAGGAGGGATTATGGAGGAATCTGGTTTAATGATAGAGATGATTCAAAAAATGCGAATTTCACGGAAGGCTTCTCTCATGGTCATCCCTTCTTTATTTGGCTTATTACCCGTGGCAGGAGGAGCTTTGATGTCAGCTCCTATTGTAGAACAGATTGATTCTGAAGAAGAACCAAGTAAAAAGGTATCAATCAATGTTTGGTATCGACATATGCTAATCTTGATTTATCCTTTATCTTCCTCATTGATTTTTGCAAGCAGTCTTATTGGTATTAATCTTTATATAATAGTAATTGGACTATTGCCTTGTATGATAATAATGTGGCTAGTGGGATATTTCACATTGATTAAGGATGTTTCTCCTTTTTTAGAACAAGGAGAAAGAGATCTTAAGAGAGCATTTCATAACATGCTTCCAATTATTATTGCCCCCATAATAGATTTTATTGGAAGAACTTTTTTTAACCTGCGACTTCCTGAAATTTTTCTTTTTGTTGCCCTTATTTTTAGTATTGGGTTAGCCTTAATATTTGGAAGCATGAAGTTCTCAAGCATTAAAAGTATATCGAAAAGAATGAAGATTTGGCGTTTTCCATTGATAATATTTGCCATGTTTATATTTTTAGAAGTATTTGATCTTTCTGGTGCTAGTGAGGAAATAGGCAGCTTAAATTTATCAGTCTTTCTTTTAATATTAATTGGTTTTTTTCTAGGCTTTGGAATAGGACGGATTCTATTACCAGTTTCAATCTTAATCCCCATTTACGGCCTCACCATTCCGCTATTAGATTTCATTTTTATCTACGTTTCAATTTTTTTAGGATATCTTATCACCCCAATCCATCCATGTGTTACCTACAGTGCAGATTATTTTGAGACTGATTTCAGAAAAGTTGTAAAGGTCTTAGGAAAACCGATTTTTATTTCTTTTATAATATTAATTGGTTTTTATTGGTTCTTCTTTTTATTAATATAATCTTTTGAGAAGGATATACCGTAAATCATCAATTTTTTATAAATAATAATCAACAATTCTATAAATTTAGATGTATTGTTTCAATGAATATTCATAAAGTAAGATGGGTTGTTAGACATTTCTGAAGAAAAAATTGGTATTCTTTTACTTATCCCGTGTTTTAATGAAGAAGAAAACATTGAACATATATTAGAACATCTCCGTGATGTAAAACAAAATTTGCAGAAAAGAAGCGAATTTAATTTGGAAATCCTTATCATCAATGATGGTTCTACTGATAGAACCCTGCAAATTTTGGAGAAAAACAATCAAGATTCCCTTTTTACTATTATTAACTTCAAAGAAAATAAAGGTTATGGTTATACGCTTATAAATGGTTTTAAATATGCCAAAGAAATGAAGTTTTCCTGGATAATATCGATTGATATGGATGGTCAACATGAACCAAAGTGTTTATACAAGTTTATTGAACTAATCCTTACAAACCCACCAGAACAAATTATTTCTGGTTCGAGGTATAAAAATTCAGACCTATTCTGGCAAAATCCGTGGAAAGATAGATTTCTTGTTAATGCGATCATCACAGGGATTCTCAATACTATCGGATTTTCTATTACAGATGCATTTTGCGGACTAAAGGCATATGAATGTAATGCAATTAATGATTTGGATTTACAAATAAATGGATATGAAATACCCATCGAAATTTGGATTAAATCAATGAAAGATGGATATAAAATTGTTGAAATAGGAGTCCCTGTAATATATAAAGATAGAAATGCGGTTTTAAAAAATGCAAAAGATAGCTTTTTGTTTAAAAAAGGAGAAGAAAGAATTGAAAAATATATTCAAATAATTGAAACACTTCTGAATGCTCCTTTAAAAACAAATATTAATGTTTTTAAGTCAATTTTTTCAAATTATTTCAATAGTGTGGATGATATTAATAAATATAATTTTAAAAAAATACAAGATTCAATATATACACAAATTAGAGAATTAGAAACTTAGTAGATTAAAATGAACCTTGAACTAGATATTTTAGTGATCGGAGCCCATCCAGATGATGCAGAAATCGGATGTGGAGGAACAATTGCCCATTATAAGAAAAGAGGTAAAAAAATAGGGGTTTTGGATTTATCAAATGGAGAACCCACTCCATTCGGTACTGTTGAAAAAAGAATGGCTGAGGCTAAAGCAGCTTCTGAAATTTTACATCTAGATATAAGAATTACTCTAGATATGACAAATAGATATATTGAAAATACAATAGAGAATAGAAAAAAAGTTTCTGAAGTGATTAGAAAATATAAACCAAATATACTTATTACCCATCCCTCTAATGATTGGCACCCAGACCATATAGCTTGTCATCAGATTGTAAATGCTGCTAAATTTCAAGCAAAACTAACAAAAAGTGAATCTAAATATCCTGAGTATTCCCCAAAATATGTCTTTTATTTTGATCATTCGCATTTAAAGGATAAGAATCGAAAATTGGACTTTTTAATCGATATATCTGATTCTATCGAAGAAAAAATAAATGCCCTTAAAGTCTATAAATCACAATTTGTTGATAATAAAAAGTATTTAAGAATCTTTGATTATATAAGAGAACGTGCAGGATATTTAGGATATCAAATTGGTGTAAACTACGCTGAAGGATTCATTAATTCTGAATATTTATTGGTGGATTTTGAAAACTTTAAATTTTAGGTGAAAAGAAATGTCAGACGATAAGCTCGAAGATCCATTAAAATATTACCTGTTATACGCTTTAGAAAGACAAGAATCTTGGATTTCTGAAGGTATGAAAGATATTATACCCCAATCTATGAGTGATGCCATTTTTCTTGCCAAAAAAATAAACAGAGAAATGGAAAAGGATAGAAATAACAATGAAATGAAATTAGCATTGGGGAAAATTTTTGAAAACACAAATAATAAATATAATCTACTGACTGACAAAGCTAAGAGACATTTAGAAAATTTTCTTACTGATAATAATAGTATGAGTTTAGAAGTTTCACATCAACCTAAATTTTTAGGTGGAGAAAGGTTTCTTTTTAACAAAATGGCATGCGGAGCAGCTTTTGCGAATCTTGATAATAATATAATTCCAATTTTTTATGTTGCTGATTATGATAAGGTCCATTCTGAATTAATAAAAACCAAATTTTCGCAAAGTGATTCACCTAATGGATTTTCGATTTCAATAAAACCTGAAATAGAAAAGGAATTTCTTGATATGAGAATTAGAAATCTTCCGCTACCATCTCTGTCTTATCTCTTAGAACAGTTTCAAGAAATTAGAAAAAAATACATTAATTCTATTAACTCCTGCTTAGAGGATAATTGGCATAAAAAACTATTAGAAGAGCGGTTAGAGGAAGCGCTTCGGTTAATCAAAATCGCACATAATAATGCAGAAAACTATACAGACTGGTTTATCAACATAATTGGGACAATTTCTAATATTATCTTTGATCAAGGCTATCTTTTTATTTCTGCTTCAGATTTGGCATATAAGAAGCTATTAACACCATTTTATGAGACATTATTAGAAAATCAAAGTAAGTATGTTGATACATATTTAGATTTAAGAAATCAATTTATAGATCATCATATTCAACCTCCCTTAAGAGAGATTAGAGATGACTTTGTCCCTTTTTTTTATGAATGCACTAATGAACAGTGTAACTGTAAGAGACTAGAATTATCCTGTCAAGATTATACATCAATGATCCATGTTAAATGTAAATGTGATCATTGCGGGGATTTAATAGATTTTAGTCTTGAAAAGGATAAGCCTGATCTTTCTGAGTATGCGTCTTTTTTCACTCCCAGAGTTGAATCCCGTCAATATTTAATCTCAAAAACCATCCAACCAGCAATACATATTGCAGGTACAGGTGAAACTAGATATTATACGATGGGAATCCCTCTGATTAGACATTTTGATAAAGATATTTCTTTACCTGTTATTTATTTTTATAATAAAATAACAATGAATACATTTATCACGAGGAAGCTTGAGCAAGATTTAGTCAAATTAAATATGCCACAATTTTTGGAAAATATAAAAGGCCTGATGAAAAATCTTGGGAAGTTTAATCGTTTAATCAATAAATCCGAGGTGTCTGCTATGGAAAGGGCAAAAATAATAGAAATTTTAAATAAGTTTCAACCATATATGATGCATATCGAAAATATCTTATTAGAAAACCAATCAACCGATATAGCTTCAGAGGATAAAAATATTATTTCAAGTTATTTAAGTAATATGTTCGGAAAAATCTCTAAGGAAAAACACGGACAAGAGGCAGTATTTCATTGGTTGGATTTATGTTTAAAAAACGGGTTATCTAATTTCTTTAATGATTACTTTCGAATTTACAAACCGTGGCTCCCTCCTGGAATAGAAATCTTTCTATAATGTGTAGGTCACTTTAGTTTGAAGAACTTAATTGCATTTTCCCAATAAATCTTCTTTAAGACATCAAGAGGAAGATCCAAGCCATTTATCTTTGTATTATTATCATTTTCTGGATCTGGAAAAGGTAATGGTATGTCCCGGCAAGGGGTTTCTAAAATTGCTTGGAAGGTAAAATAACGAGTCCGATAATAATCTGAAATTGGTTTGTTTCGATCTTGCACAAGATCTGTCCCAAAAAGAATTCTATCTGAATATTTAATAAAGAATTCTTTGGCTTTTTCTGGATACCTCCCAAGTTCTCGTGCCATCCATCTTGCTGAAGACGTATCAATATAGTAATTTGGATATGACTCAAACCATCTCGCAAGGTTTTCTAGATCTTCTGGTTGACCTCCAAAATGTGCTTGTTGTACCTTTAAATTAGGAAAACTTGATAAAATCTCCTCAAAATCATCTATGTGTTCTCTTTTAGTGCCATATTTACTAACTGGTTGATACACTTTCTCGTACCAAAGATCTGGATCGCTAACATGAATTAATAAAATAAGTCCTAATTCTTCTATCTTGGCAAATATTGACTTAAAAAAAGGATCAGATAATTTAATTTTTGGTGGATCAATTTTGAATTGTTCTCTTACAAAATCTCTTACTCTCGGTCCAAACCAAAATTTAACAACTGGAAATCCTTGTTGATAAATCTTCTCAATTGAATCTAACGTTAATTTAAGGTTTGGATTTACTTTAAAAAGCTCTCTACTTCTAAAATACTTAGCCTGTACAAACTTATCAGGGAATTTTGTTTCTAATTCGTCATAACCATTCCCCCAGACGATACCAACTGATTTTTTGATGTTAAACTCTTCTCTGAACTTAATCAAATTATGAATGCCGCCTATACTCCCTAAATGAACATGGGCATCAAATTTCGGACCATAATATTTCGATTTAACCTGTGTATCATCATTAACGTACTCTGAAATATATTTTTGCACTTGTAATTCACACTTAAAATATTATTCTTTGTTAGCAATCGTTTGCTTTTCAAAAAACATCTATTCTTTGAATAATTGATATTATGAATCTTAACCTAATTATTTTTTGAAAAGTTTATTAGAGATTTTGAATAGTTTTTACTGCCACTTCTATTATAGGATCGCTTATAAATTGGGGAATGACACAACCGGGCGCGATTATTAATCCCGAACCTTTGAAGTTTGTGTAAACAGATGAAATTCTTGAAGAAACTTCCGCGGGGTCGGATATATCTTTCCATGATTCTGCGTTTAATCCTCCGAGAAGTCCCCCTTTAAAGATTTGCCTTGCCTCAGAAAGATTTGGTGTCGTTTGCTGATCATGCCAGTTAATCGCGTCTATAGGTAATTTAGTTGCCAATTCGTAATCAGGTTTGTCACCATGGAGATGAAGGACTAGAAAATTATTCTTTTTTACAGTTTTTTCTATTAGGGATTTCATTGGTGTAAATGCTAATTCTAATCTCTCTTCATTGGTTAGTCTATTGTTAAAATGTTGTGTGGCTAAAAATATACCATCAGCACCCGCATCTAATGAAGCTTTTGAAAAATCTATCATAGCTGAAATAATTATCTTAAAATGCTCTCTAATTAGTTGAGGATCCTTTCTGTAATGCAGAATTATATCGGGATCAATTTGGGATGCTACCATTAAAGGAGAAAATACAGTCATCATTGTCGGTACTTTTCCGTCAACTTCCCTATGAACTAATTTCATTGCTTTAATCTGATTCCCGAATTCACCCCCTGTTACATCAATCTTTTTAACATCCTCCCAATCTTCTATCTTTTCGATTGGATATTTCACACCAATTCTAGAACCCGATGCTGGATCATATCCTCCCAATTCTGCTCCAAAATCAGAAGCAAAAGCACGACCTGAGATTGAGATTTTCATAATATCGGAATCGAATTTATCTTGAAAATCGATCTGAGCCTTTAGAAGTCCTTCAGGAGTTTTATCAAACTCTGGGAAATGTTTCCAAATTGCATATGGGACTCTCTCGGTGGGTTCGGCTTTAAAAGCTTTATTAATTAATTCGAATTTATCCATTATAATATCCTATTTCCTATTAATCTTAAAGTAAATGGCTTTAATCTTGTAATTGATCTCACTAGAATCTTTAAAAAACTTTTCTAAAAATTTTTAAACTTAACATCCTATATTAAAAATTATGCCAGAAAGTATCAAATCACTAAAGTTTGTATATGATTATGCAAAAAGTTTGTTTGAAAAGCGAAAAGATAATCATTTTGAAGAATCAATGAAAAATTCGTTGTTTGAAAAAGAGCAAACGGCTATTGATCTTTTTATACATGCTATCAGCCTACTAAATTGGGCATCGAGAAAAACTGTTGATCCTGATGTAGATAATAAGGAGATAGCAATAAAATTAGACCCCGAATCCACTGCACCTTTACACGAACAATTATTAGACTTGTTTAATACCGCAATTGAAGCCTATGTAGAGGCAAGATCTAAATTTAAAGAAGAAGATCTTCAAAATACATTTAAATCCCCTTTTGGGAGAGAAATGACCTACGAAGATTGGTTTGGATTCATTATTCATCACACAATAGGTCATATTTATCAAGTCTTTAGATTACAAGCAATATATCTAAGACAAAGAGTCTAGTTTATTTTTAACTTTAATTTTTTTTTCTTTAAGATATCAATTAAAAAGGAGTGTTCAAAATCAAAATATGACTTTGGAATTCATAAAAGGTGCTCTAAACGAGCAGTATGGTGCTGCTATCGGAATGATGGAGCAAAATTTAAAAAGTTGCCCAAAGGTAGTATGGGATGATAGAACCGGTGGACCCCCATTTTGGCATGTGGCTTATCACACGATGTGGTTTTTGGATTGGTATCTTTCGGATTCCAAAAAAACTCGCGAAAGTTTCAAATCGAAATTTGGTGAAGCATCATCGCATCTTGAACAATTAAACACAACACCAGAAATAACATTGACACCTGAACAATTATTAGAGTATTTATCAGAAATTAAAAAAAAAGCTAAAAATCGGTTTGATAATCTGACCATGGATGAATTAATCCGACCTTCTGTATTTGAATGGCACGGAAAAAGTTCTTTAAGCTCATTACTTTATAACCTTCGGCATATAATGCTACATATAGGCGCTCTTAATTTAAGGCTACGTAGAAAAGGTGTAAAGTTAGACAACTGGGTTGCTCATCGAAAAATTTAACCTAGTGATATATTCCAATTCCATCTTTTTAATAGGTTAAAATGTTTATCCTTCGATCTTCAAAGGGGTATTTACTTCTAAACTATTTTTCGAAATAACTAGCTTTCATCCGCAAGCATCTATCTTCTCATGGTAATAAGTAGTAGAATGAAAAGAAGAAAAAAAAACTTTTTTAGATTTGAAAGCTTCTCGTCCCTCTAAACTAAATATTTAATTTAGAAGTATTTAATTGCTAGTAAGATGTCGTCCCGTGTTACTTTCTTTCTCTTTGAGTGTTTGGTTAATGTTAAAGCAGTTTTTGTAATTTTCTCTGCTGATTGACCCATCCAATCAACTAATTCATTGACGGCATCACGTGCAACGATAACGGCTCCATTGTGTTTCATTAATCTTCGAATAGGACTCCAACTAATATATTCAGACATATTTTTTCCTCCACTTTATAATTAATTCGGTTAATCTCCTTAAAGATAAACCAATAAAAATCTTTTTTTTTATTCTAAATTTTATTTTTAAAGAGTTTGTTATATATTGAAAGATCTTTTAGTTATTTAAAGATTTTGATGCAAACTTGATTTAATTAAGAAAAAAATAAAAAAAGTTTAACGACAAAATTCGGAATTAAGAAGATGATCAATCTCGTGCAAGTTTAGAATATTTTATGTAAAAACGTATTTCGTTAAAAATCAGGATTTTTTTAATTGGTATGTGCCTTTTTTTCTTCAAATTACATTATTTTGAGTAAAAATTTAAAGAATTAATAAATTCGATCAAATATTGAGATGCTGGATTTGTAATTTTTACAACTTGTAAGAGATAATGATTTTCCATAAACGATATCTAAACATGTTATTTGGAAGAAATGTCTGATAGATTGGAATTAAAAGGCTAAAAAAATGCAAGCTTTTTGAGCGTTCCGCTTATATAATAGAAAAAAAGCAATCAAGATTACAGATTATTTGGTAGAACGCGATTATACTGTATTCTTGGCATTAAACCAATAGAAATAATTATATATTCACCATACCATTTGCTCATAATTACATTTACTACATACGATTTCTTCTCCTTTTTTAGGAAAATAAGGAAGTATAGCACCACAATACTTACATTCTAAATCGTAAATCTGTTCTTGGGAGGATACAAATTCTCTTATGAGAACATGCTCTTTAAACTCATTAGAAAATAATGTTAAAAATGAGATAAGTATATGATGGTTCTTAGAAGTAGCGATTATCTCTACCTTATCAGCCACTATTTGACCGATTACTAAAACATCATCTCTCGATTCTAATTCAGCTCCAAAATACCAGATAATTCTTTTATCTGGATCTTTTGCTATTAATTGGAGGTCGTTCCTTAAAAATATTTGTTCTAAAATATTGAAATATAAATCAGGATCACCCTTACCTAATATTCCAACTCCAAGGCTTTTAATTGCTCTCTTCATACCTGGAATTTGAGAAAATTCTCTGATATAGGAACTAGGAATTATTTTAGGATTAATGGTTATTTTATCCAGCATGATTACTACTGGGTCTGAATCTATGACTCTAACAAAATCTTTATTATTAACATAAGTGACAATAGTTCTTATTTCTCCTTCATTACCTAATGATACGGGAGTAAAATGTAAATTTATCTGTTTTGAACTTCTTTCGTTTAATTCATCAAATTCAAGATTTATTTTTAACAAACCCGCTTCTTCAAAAGATCCAGGTATGTATATAGTAGGAGGATAACTTCTGGTAAGTGTAAAAAACGTTGGAAAGCTAATTTTAATTTTTACTTCAGAAATGGGCGCTAAACTTTCATTTAATAATTGAATTGAAAGAACGTAATGACTTCCATAGGGTTTAAAATCACTTAAAATTTTTACTTTATCTTCTTGGTCAATTGATTCAAATGTGAATTTATCAGGCTTTTTAATTTTAGCTGCTTCTTTACTTTTAAAAATTACGAGGTTTTGTGTTGAGTCCGGGTTTGTTTTTTCCTTTTTACCAGTCATTTTGGTTTAAGAGAAATTAAGTTTGTAAAATGGATATTGAATTTCTTATTTTTTGATAAATAATAATACGACAATTTGATTTATATTTTTTAATATTAATTTTTTTACTT
The DNA here is from genome assembly GCA_029856085.1 of Promethearchaeia archaeon. Taxonomy (GTDB): domain Archaea; phylum Asgardarchaeota; class Lokiarchaeia; order Sigyniarchaeales; family SOKP01; genus Loki-b32. The sequence goes on from JAHQWI010000064.1 coordinate 10,097, forward strand.
TAATTACTTATTTATATTTAGATGTAGTGATGTTTGAAGAATTAGATACTCTATTTCAAAGCTCTACAATTAGACCAACATTTGAGAAAGTTCATGTTTTATTAGCTTTATTCATATTTGATGAAAATCGGGATGGTATTGGAAGATACCGGTTACAAAAAGAATTATTAATTGGCGAAGGAACCGCTAAATCTTTGATTAAGAAGTTAAATAAGAAAATCAAATTTATCAATGTAACCGATGAAAGAAAACGAAAGGGACATTTCTTAACAGAAGGAGGTATAGAATATTTAAATAAAATTAAAAAGGTTATACCAATTATTAAAGAAGGTAAATCATCAATACTTAAAGACATTATTATAGAAACTGAAAGATTATATACTTATTTCTGTTTAATAAAAAACGCAGTTCACAAAATATCAAATGGTGTTTCCCAAAGAGATGCTGCTATTAAAATAAGCGGCTCTGGAGCAACGTGTTTGGTATTTAATGGTGAAGACTTAATTTTTCCTTCAAAATCCCATTTAGAACGTATTGATAATGATATGGTTGTTAATAAAACCCTTCATACTTATTTTGAATCAGAATTATCTAAAGAAAACATTAAATTAGAGAAGAACGATGTTATTGCTATCGGATCTGGTGATAGCCCTCAAAAAGCAAGGTTAGCAACACTTAATGCTGCTTTAACACTAATTTAAATAATTTGATGAGATTAAAAGATGAATGTTGAAAAAGATATAATTCTAGTTTTACCTGAAAAAATTGTTGCAGAACTAAAAGAATGTAATAGAAACGCAGCCCCTACTGAAGCTTGTGGACTCATTTTTGGAGATATAAAAAAGATTGAGACAGCAAAAGAAAATTTCCAAATTCATTATATCGGAAAACAATTCTATTGTTTAAAATCAAACATCGAATCATATGGTTCATTTGCTTTAATTGAAGATTCTGATAAGTATTTTGAAATACATCAGGATGCAGTTTATAATAGACAGTTAAGAATGATAAGTATATTTCATTCACATCCCGTTCCTCCATACCCTAGTTCAATTGACATAGAAAATATGAGGTATCTTAATGAGGATATAGGAAAAAAAAGAAATCCATTTAAAAATCAAATTTGGACGATTATGGATATGAATACAGAAGATATCAATGGATTTATTTATTACAATAAAGAATTATTACAAGTTGATTTGAAAATAATGAATGAGTAGTTTAATGTATAGCTAAGTTATTGAGTCTGCTTGAAACCAGCCTTATCAATAGTACAGATTTGTAGTTCAAATCCTGAGCCGGCATCCCTCACTCTTGAGCTTGTTATTGCCGTTTTTATGAGATCAATTCCCTTAGCTTTCGTCATATTTGGTTTCCAATCTGCTTCTAAGACTCCTAACGAAAATGGTGAACCTGAACCGAAAGAAAGAAAGCTATCCTCTTTGTATAAGGTTCCTAACATGTCAATGCCGTAAAGATTACCAGATTTCTCAGTTAGGGAAAAACCGCCCACGATCATCATACTAACGAAAAAACTGCGACCTGAGAAGAGTATATTACGGCAGATGCTAGCGATATATTTTGGTTCAGGAACAATTCCTTCATCCACTTCTTTTAATCGAGATAGAGCTTTTAATTGATTGACAACGTATTGACAATCAGCCACTCCACCAGCGATCGTAGTAGCTGTGAAATCGTTTATTTGAAATAGTTTTTGAGCTTGTTTAGACGCGACCGTAAAACCTGCTGAGGCCTGGCTTTCGGTACCAATAACGACACCATCTTTAACAACTATTCCAACAGTGGTAGTACCTGTTTGAATCGCTTTTTCGAGTGCTTTCTCATCGTAAATACGGTGATCCATATTATTATTTAACATTTTTTTATAGGCAATTTCTACTATAATCAATAACTTTTGATTGATATATTAAGTTAAATAAAAATTATTTCTATATTTATTTTTCCTTAATAAAACATAATTTAGTTCACTTTTTAAAAAAATTTTAAAGATATCCTTCTTTATCAATAATATTCAGTAATATTCTTTTTGGTAAATATTTTATGGCAAGAAGTCACGCTCGAAGTAAAAGAAAATATACTGGTAAAAAATATAAACATTTTGGAAAGAAAAGGAAACGAGAACTTGCTCGTCCTACAATAGATACAGAAATAGATAATTATAAAGTTAAAAAACAACGTGTCTTAGGCGGGAATGCTAAGCTCAGATTATTTTCTACAAAATTTATTAATGTAACTGACCCAAATTTGAATAAAACCTCAAAGGTTAGGATTTTAGGATTCGACAGTAATACTGCTTCAAAAGATTTGAATAGAAGACACGTCTTAACAAAAGGAGCGATAGTTGAGACTGAATTAGGTAATGCAAGAATAACAAGTCGTCCTGGTCAACATGGAGCACTTAATGGGGTTTTAATCCCAAGTTAAAATAAAGTTTTCTCTCATCTTAATTGGTTGCTACGTAATTTTCGATTTGTAGTACAATAATAGTTATTCTTGAATTTTGATATTTTTTACATTTGCTTTTTTCCCTTCGATAATTTCAGTATTATTACTTCGACAGTGGGAGCATTCGAACAACTGTAATCCTGTTAATTGGGCATCCCTAGTTAACGAAACTGCTGAAATTTTATTACAGTCTCGACATTTTATTTTCCCTGGCGTTATTGTAATTATTAATTTTGCTCCTTGAGCTATTGAACCAGTTGTGGCCATTTCAAAAGAACGTTGGAGTAATTCAGGGACAATAAGAGTTAATTCTCCTATTTCAAGAATAACTTCAGTAATTTTTTTAGCGTTATATTTTAGGGCAGTAGCTTCGGCTACCTTGAAAATATTATACGCAAATGAGAATTCATGCATGTATTATCGTTTACTTTTTTGATTGTAATTTTCTAATTTCCTTAGCAACTTCAAGCATTACTTTGGATTTTTTTTTTCCTTTAGCATCTATTACTACTCTTCCAGGATCATCCCACCAAGATCTAGAATACTTATAATTTTGTTCAATTTCAGCGTTGTATCCTAGATTCCTGGCTGCTTTAGTAATATCACTGAGAGAAACTCTATCTATCGCAAATTTAATTGACAACCGTCTTCCCTTTGAACGGCTTCTCTTCGCATCAAAATATTGGGGCCAAAATATCAAGAAGGGCTTTCGAGGTCTCATAAAATGTTGAGTTTAATAGAAAAAATAATAAGAATAAAAACTCTTTAAACAATATAAAAATTATTGGTTTAGATTATAGAATTCCTTAGAATAAATTTTAATTAGGAGGATATCTATTTTTTAATATAAAATATATGAGGAAATCTAAATGAATCTAAGAGAATTAGTAGAAAATCAAGCTGAAAAATATAAAGATAAAGAATTTTTGTATTGGAAAGATACAACAATATCTTATAAACAACTGAATGAATTTACAAATAGAGTAGCGAATTTATTATATGAATTGGGAATTAGAAAGGGAGATAAAGTCAGCGTTTATCTACCAAACATGCTTGAATATGTATATTTATATTTAGGGATTCCAAAATTAGGGGCAGTAACAGGTGCAGTAAATGCTTTATTTAAAGCTCGCGAAGTTGAATTTGTTGTAGGGCATTCGGAAGCCAAAGCTATAGTCACCATACCACAATTCATGGAAATAGTTAATGAAATAAAGAAAGATTTACCTGATCTGAAACATGTGATTGTTATAGGAGATCCGGTTGAAAATACGCTTAATTTCTGGGATTTAATGGAAAAGGCTTCAGCTGAGGCTCCTCCAAAGGTAAAAATTAAAGAAAAAAAAGATATCGCCGCTATATTATATACATCGGGCACTACTGGTAGTCCAAAAGGCGTATTGCAGACTCATTTTAATATACGTAGAAATGCAGAAATGATACAAGAATTCCTAAAAGCTAGAGAAGATTTTCGGTTTATGCTCATTTTACCATTATTCCATGTCAATGCACAAATTGTAACTGTCATGGCACCCTTTTCGATAGGTGCTAGTTGTATTCTAACGCCTGGATTTTCAGCTCAAACCCATTGGGAAACTGTAGCAAAATATAAAGCCTCAACCTTCAGTGCTGTCCCAACGATACTTTCTATCTTGCTTCGAATGCCACATGAGAATCTGGATCTTTCTTCCTTAGAATTTGTAATTTGTGGAGCAGCACCCTTACCTGTAGAGGTATTTAGGGAATTTGAAAAAACGTTTGATTGTAAAATTGTTGAAGGATATGGCCTTACAGAAGGGACATGTGCTTCTTCAGTAAATCCTTTGCCTACAGAAACAGAAGATAGACGCAAAGTAGGAAGTATTGGCATACCTTTACCGGGTAATGAAATGAAAATTGTTGATGATAAAGGTAATAATGTTCCTCCAAATACTAAAGGAGAAATCATTATTAAAGGAGACAATATCATGAAAGAGTATTTTAAAAACCCAGAAGCAAATGCTCAAACGCTTAAAGATGGATGGTTATATACGGGAGATATTGGTCACATGGACGACGATGGTTTTTTCTTTATAACAGATCGTAAAAAAGATATGATAATTAGAGGCGGTGAAAATATATATCCAAGGGAAATAGAGGAAGTCCTCTATGCACATCCTGCTGTGTCGTTAGCAACTGTCATTGGAGTTCGAGATAAGATATATGGAGAACTCCCTAAAGCATTTATTGTATTGAAGGAAGGTGAAACTATAACTGCAGAAGAAATTATTGACTACTGTAAAAAAAATTTAGCGGATTTTAAAATCCCAAAATATGTAGAAGTTAGAGATAGTTTACTACAAACACCTACAGGAAAAATAATGAAACAACCACTTCGCGAAGAAGAAGAAGCTAAAACTGGTAAATTATTCAATTCCTAATTTTTTTTTTATTGATGATTAAAAATAAATAGAATTCATGATTTTTCTTATTACAAGATTAAACTAGACCATTAACTATACCTATACGTTAGTTAGTTGTTCGCATTTTACAAAGGGAGGGTGGTCTAGCTTGGTATGATACTCGGCTGGGGGCCGAGAGATCGCTTAAGGTCTAAGCGATGAGGTAATGGTCGGGGGTTCAATTCCCCCCTCTCCCATTCAATTTTTCATTTTATTCTTAGAGCATTGAAAAATTTTTATTAAGTTCTTTTATTTCATTAGGATAATCCTTGAAAAACCAATTAACCTCATTTTGAAAGAAAAATCTTTCCCTTAAAACATCATAGTGAGATTTTCCTCTTAGGCTTGTCAGTTTTGCGATATCCTCAGATTTAATTTTACCTTCTTCAACTAATTCCATTCGTGTTATGAACTGATCTTTAAGTTTTATATCTCTAAGGATTATAGAAACGGCTTCAGTTATTTTATATATAATATCTTTTAGTTCAGATTTGTAATCCTGTTGAAATTCATCAATCTGATAAATAAAATTTCTTATTCTTCTTAAGATCAGATCTTTATCATAGTAGCTAATTAAGTTTTTAGGATTAAGTGTCTTGGATAGGTAGTTTATTACTTTCTTTCTAACATTATTTTTAATACCTAACTTCTCCATCTCTTTTTCTAATTTAGCTAAGAATTTTCTCTTTAAATATTGCTTAAATTTTATGATGATAGCTTCATTTTCTTTTTGATCTGAACAAATTTCAACGATCTCTCCTCTAGGGGTGGAATAGGTGAACCCTAAACCCTGTGGACCTAAACCACCAAGAAGGACCATGGAGATGCTGTAAAATTTATAATTATCCTTTTCCAAAATTTTATCCTTATTTTTTAAAATGTTCTCTGGAGTCACAAAATGTTTTTTAATTTCATGAAATTCATGATCCTCATCATCGCCAAAATAGAAGGTTCGATATATGATCTCAAATTCTAGATCTTTCTTACTGCCATCATAATTCTTTTCTAAGTTATCAATAAATTGTTGTATAGGACCTAAATTTCTCACACTTAATCCATACATAGAATACCAATCAGTCCAAGTTTTTAAATAATTTAAACTGTATATACCTCTCAATTCTGACCGATATTCACGGTTATTTAGAAAAACTCTTAATCTTTCTTCATTTGATAAAAGAAGGTCATAAGGTATGATTTTGCATGAGTAAAAAATTATTGAATCTGATACGTGGCCAAATAAATCTTTTAAATTAGCAATGAGAGCTTTATTATTCTTTTTAATTGTTTTAATTATTTCTAATTCGTCTTTAGAAAAATTTCTCTCAAATAAATTATATTTATTGAAAAATCGAATAAATACAAAAATCCTACCTATTAGTCCCTTTCGAATCCCATCTATATGTAATTGAGCAATTATTTTAAATCTAAAGGGAATTTTTTTGACTTCAATAAATATCCCCATCTTATCAGATAAATTAATCAACTGGCTAAATTTATTAAATATTACTACTTCATCACCTATACCTCTATATAAAGATAATAACGAAAGCAATTTAGAGAGTGCTAAATAATAACATTTTTCTCTATTATCACTGATTTTTTCAAAATCTTCTGAATCATTCAAATTTAAGAAATCCATTTCTTTATAGTATAAGAAAAAGTCTTCAAATTGAGAGACATCTCCGGTTCTTATTGTTCTAAGCAGTACTTGAAATTGTTCTGAAAGCATAATTAAACTATATTACAATAACAGAATATGTAATAAGATAAAGTGACTTTTAATTAATATAATTAAGTTCTTGTTGATTTTTATTTAATTTGATTAGACTTGAAAACTTGTTAATTCTTATAAATTTTTAAGTTTTGTTGATCTTCTTCTTAATTAAAAATTAATAATAATATTTAGTGATCTTGAAATGAGCGAAATACAAGAAACAGATAAAACAATGCGAGCTCTCGCAATGGTTGGAGGGATTGTAGCTATCATAGAATCTATACTGCAATTTATGGGAACTCAAATACTATCATATGGATTCGGTATAATAGATGGCATTTTAGGTTTAATTTTCGCAGTTCTGGTTATTTTTTTAAGTATACGGCCTATTCACTATACTCCTGCTTTTTTAGGTATCTTAGGAATAGCTTTGATAGTCTTCTCGATATTACTTGGTGGGATAATCGTCATTCTGGCTACTTTCCTTGGAGCAATAAGTTAAGCCTAATTTATTAATTTTTATTATTTCTTTTTTTTAGTTTATCTTTGATAAGAAATGTTAAAAAATATAAATTTCAAGATCTATACCCTCTAATCCTTTAATACTTAAAAAATATTTAAGAAATGAAATTATACTAATGTAATATAGAATAATAAAATCAAATTAGAATGAGTGAAATGGCTGATAAATTTAAAATAACCACTTGTGGATTAAGTTGTGATCTTTGCGATGCAAATACAACGAAGCTTCAAGATAATGCGAATTATTTTTTAAAAGTGCTTAAAGATCCTATGTTTAGTGGAATCATATCTATGATGAACCCAAAATCAAGCTTTTCCGAGGAGAACATTGCAATATTCAATAATATGCTTAAAGAAATAGGAAGCTTTCCACCTTGTCCAGGATGTGATAAGAGCGATCAATGTAGTATAAATCAATGTGCTAAAGAGAAGAAGGTTGAGACTTGCGCTAAATGTGAGAGTTTTGATGTTAATGAAGGTACTTGCACAGCGCCTCCAGTCCCTCAAAAATCAACCTTCACACCACCTGCACCTATATATTTTGGATTCCTCAGTAAAAGATATCAAAATACGAATGTAAAAAATTTGCAAGCAATCGCTAAAGGAAAATCTAAAGATGTTAAGTTATGGATTGAAGGTATGATAAAAAAGGGAAAGACGAGTAGAGATTTAATTGATGTGTCTGTCAATTTATTTGAAATGATGAAGAAATAAGCTTTAAGAATTAACAGGACAACGAAAAAGAATTACTCAACAAGATAAAAAATATTTCACTAAAATTAATAATTTAAGATAAGGCGAGAGCTAAGAGAAGTGCACCTTGAATTTCAGATAATTCACCCACTCTCGATGTATCTATAATGGTTTTTTCCAAATTCATGTATATAGCACCATAAGCTTTTCCTCCACCTAAATGAACCAATGTTCTATAAATTAAATTCCCTGAAATTCCATCAGGAGCAATGATTAAGTTAGATTTATTTTTAACAGCGTTCTCTATTAAAATTTCATCATGATTTATAACTAAATCTGGATATCGCTCTTTCATAAGCTCAACAGTTTTTTCTCCAATCCCGATTGATAAATCAATATTAGTATCCCTTCCTATATCTCCAAGCCGACCTCCACTCAAGATACTAATATTAGGTTCAATATTTAATAATTCTAATTCTCTTTTTGCGTTTTCTAAAAATTCAATTTTATCTTCTACATTAGTACATTCATCTATACCAACAGGTCCATAAAAAAACTGATGGCCGTTAACTGTTTCGAGCAGTGCTAATCTATTGATTATTTCTGTATTTAAATGTTCTTTTAAATTTTCTAAGAATTTACTAGAACTTAATGAACCTCGAATTACGCTATTAATTGTATTGTTTTCAAGGAATTCAAAAATGTCCTTTTCAGGTACTTCGGAATGAATCAAAAATATACTAGACTTATATTTTGAATTAATTTGCTTACGTATATGATTTAAAGATTCTTTATTGCCAAAAATGTAAATCTTTGATGACTGTTCTTCTAAGAAATTGTGAATTGCCAATAAAATTTTACGATTATGAAATTCAGATGTTCCTAGACCGATTCCTATGTTCCCGCTTTTTCCTTTTGTTATTACTTCAAAATTCTGTAAAATTGTCATAAGATTAATTTGTACAAAAATTTAGTCTCTTTCAAAACACAATATAAAATATATAAGCTAAAATGATTGTTAAAGTATTATATACACCATGACAGATAACATTTGCTATCAAATTTTCATTTCTCCAGTGGTAAAGAAGCCCCAGCATTAATGATATTGCGAAATAAGGGAGGAAAGACAAAAGAAAAGAAATTACAAAGAGAATTGGTGACTCTAAGGCAAAAAATAGGATACCAATTAGATGAATCATCGAAAATGAAAAAGCAGTTATTATAATCCCCCATTTACTACCTAAACTCCGTACTAACCCTTTTTGCATAAATCCTCTGAACAGTATCTCTTCTGAAGTTCCGATTACTAATATCATAACTATACAAAAAACAATTAAGCTTGGTATATCCATTGGTAGAATATCACCTGTTAATTCACTAGTATCCTGAATTATTTCAACTTGAAAAAGTATTTCTATAATTAACTCTATAAGAATTGAGACCGTTAAAACTAGCAATACCCCTATTATAGCAAAAATCAATCCTATTGAAACTTCTTTTAAGATACGTCTTCTATCATAACCCCTTGAAGTAAATCCTAATAGAATTAAACCATTTTTAACAGTTGGATTCTTGAGATATTTACGTACATACATTACTGGAACAAATATAAAAATTAGTTCAAATATCGAAATTATGGAGATAAAATAGGAATTTGATATTAAATCATAGAGGCTATCCAAATCAAGTGTAAGAAATGTTAAAAAAGCCAAGAATCCTCCTAGTATAAAGTTCATTAATAGAAAAGTACCCAAGGGCAATCCAATCGAAATTGATGGCCCCCATAATTTATGCTCTTTATTATTAATTAATTCTTCATCTGAAATTTTTGGAGGGCCATAATAATTGGAAGGTGGCTGATATTGAGGATATGACACTTGAGATTTATAAGGGTTTAGGCTTTGAGAGGTTGGTAACCTTTTATGCTCTTTAATATATTTAATATTTGTCCCACACTTGGTACAAAATTTAAAATTTTGAATTTTTAGTAGATTGTGTCCACATATGGGACAAAACTCCCAATCTGATTTAACAGGTTCTTGATCCATATCAATATTGTGAAGCTCTTTATCATTCATTACTAAAATAAAAAAAGATTTCTAAATACTAAAAGCTTTACATTTCAAGTTTGTTGAGTAGAGTTAAATTCTTATATGTTGCCTCTTACAAATTTTAAAATATTAGAAGCTTGAACTTGATAAGAATCTCTATAGACTATTGGATAAAAACTAAACGTTCTAGTTTCCTCAACTTCTAATTTGAATTTTATTGAAGGCATCCAAAAGGTTTTATTAAAATGTTGGTACTCAATCATTACTATAGAAGGAAAAATACCCTTTTCTTTAGGATTTATTCTTGATTTAACTTTCCTTCTCTCATTTGCTTTTAGCTTTTTTATACTAGTAAATTTCAATTTATTCTCAAATGAATCCGGTATGAAGAAATAAATTTTAATATTCTTAATATCAGTTATATTTGGGTTTTCAATAGTTAAAGTTAAAACTTCAGGATTATTTACCCTTAGTTTTTGATTAGGGATTTTAATATCAATAAAAAGTGGATAAGGTAGGATTTCCTCATTTAACGTAAAGCTTAAATCAATAAGTTTTTGAAGATTAGGCTTAATTTCTGAGATAAACTGCTTTCGTTGTTCTTCTAGAGATAAGACCCTTTTACTTCTTATGTCTTCGAAATTCTTTAGCATTCGATTAATATATTTTAAGATATACTTATCAAATTCAGTGTGTTTACCAGAAATAATAGATATCAGTTTTTTATAATATTCTGACTCCAGATTTCTAAGTAGTGGCTTTTTAAATAAATTATTGACAAAATTTTTTAGTACTTCATCCATTTCAATTAAATCTTTATGCCCAATTTTAAATTTGTCAATAATATTTACATTATATATATTTTTTTGCATCAGATGACTTAAAGATTCTATTGCTTCAACAGTTTCGTAATTATAAGATTCTAAAGCCTTTTTTACCATTGATCCTAAAATCTGATCGAATTTTTCAGCATTTTTATTCTTATAAGTGATAAATTCTTCACGGTAAGAGCCTAAATATTTAATTATTCTCCCAGAATGTAATTTTAAAAGATTATTTTGGTATTTCTGATATTTTTCAGAAAGACTTTTAATCCAATTTCTAACACGATTTAGTTCATTAAGATTTTCGTCAGTAGTGACTATTTGTTCTTCATTAGAAGGTTCTGTTAATAAAAAAGGATCATCTATTCGAATATTTTCTAATAGTATACATGTATCTCGCTCTAATTGAATAATATCTTCGATTTGTTTGTATAAATTGTAGATGTGAATATCATTTTTATAGATTTTTTCTAATTCGTGAAGTAAATCTTCGAGTTTTTCTGAAAATAGTTTTGGGTTTTTATCTAAAATATTTTTTATGATAATAGTGAAATTAACTAATATAGAATAGAACTTACACGTCTTATTAAGATGAGGATCGTAATTTTCCAAATTAGTAATATTGCAGTAATCTACAACATTTTGATAATTATTCGCAGCAAGTTGGTAAAATCTAAAACATTTAGAATATACAGTAGAATTTTTAGCTAAATAGCTATAGTATAATCCTAATAGTGATTTATTAATCATATAGGCCTTATCCCTGAATTCCAGATACCTCTTTTTAGAAGCATCCTCTTCTAAGTAATTAAGCAAGAATCTATCTATGATTATCTCAAAATTTCCTGAAGCGCGAATTAAATAAAATAATTTTACAGGGTCAACATTAATTGAGTCTAGTTTAGTTATTATTAAATGCCGATATTCCTTAAAACTAGACTTAATATTATTAAAATAAGACTCGATTAATATTTTCCTTCTCAAAATCTCTTTAGGCTTAACCTTTTTTGATTTATACAATGAGGAGATATTCAGTATATCTGACAGGTAATATTTTAAGGTGTAAAAAGATTCCATATAGAAATTCTTTGCCCCACAATAAGGACACTGAACTATAGATCCTTTCAAAATTGGTAACGAAGAACCGCACTTCTTACACGGGAGGTGAGCTATCAAATTAAGTGTCCTTTAAAATTTTAAGATCTAAAGAAAACTATTCTTATACCATTATAAATTTATGCTAGATTATTAAAATTTTATCACCTAATTACATAATATCATGATATTTTGATGTATTATTTGGAAACTAAAGATCGAAAGATTTAATGAGAAAAATAACAGAAAAGACAATTCTCTTTTAATTCAATAGGATTCACAAAACCAAAACGCTCAAATTGTATAGTTTTATTCATAGGAATTTTTAAAAGGTTCATTTCTCCTAAACCGTTTGATATAGAACCATCAGGTCTAACAATCAAAACTCTAATATTCTCATTTTTAGGTAGCCAATGAATTATTGAAAATTGCCTATTAAGTTCCTTACTATGAAAAGAAGTATGAATAATTTTCTTACTTATATCAATAGATTTAATCTGAATATTTATTAAATCTTTTAACCGTATGATTTGGTTTTTTTTCACTTTCTCTGCATCTGAAGATGAGATTAACAATTTCAATTGATTATTTTTTGCAACACATTTAATTTTTCTTTTCCCTCTTTTTGGATTTGAAGGGTGGAGTAAAGGTTCGGCAATATACTCATCAGAAGGAACGTCATTAACTATAACCGATATTGGATCTTCGACAAAAAAGTATCTATCAGAAATAGCATCTATAATATCCTGATTTTTTGAATATAACCAGTTTACTGAAAAGGTTATTCCTGTTTGAGACATACCGAGATCTAGTAATGTTTTTCTTAGAGCCTCTGGTTTTATTCCTCGTTTCTTGAGAGATTGTAAACTCCAGGTTCTTGGATCATCCCATCCTTGGTATATTCCCTTCTGAATATTGTTACGAGCATCAGTTTTACTTAACTTCAAATCTGCAAAATTCATTCTACCATAATAGAGTAATTTAGCTTTTTTCCAGCCGAAATGATCCCATACAAATTCTTCAATAATTCCTTCTTTTACTAGATCTATCCCTCTAAGTATGTGAGTAGCTCCTATTAAATGATCATCAATCGCCCATGAAAATTCGAGCATTGGCCATACTATGTACTTTGTGCCAACTTTAGGATGTTCTGCTTCTGATATTCTCATAATAATTTGATCTCTTAAAGCAGGATCTTTTTGATCCATCCCGGTTTTTAATCTTACGACTACTTCACCTTCATGATATTGACCCTTGAGCATAGTTTGCCATTCAGTAAGATTCTTCTCTACTGTGTGTTGTCTATGAGGACAATTCTTACCCTGTTTTTTATAATTTTCCCTGAATTCATTAGCAGAGCAAAAACATACGTATGCCATATCATCGTTAATTAATTTTTCACAATATTCATAAAAGGTTTCTAATCGGTCACTCTTATAAAGAATCTTTGAATATTTCACATCCAACCATTTTAATCCTTCCTGAATCAAATCATATGCTTCTGGTAAAACGTACTTTGCTTTAGGGCTATCTCTTAGAGATTTAGGGCTCCCTATCGTATCATCATAAAATAAGATAAGTTCTCCATTATACTTTTTTACGTATTCATCATTCAATACAATCATTCTTGCATTTCCTATATGCAATGCACCACTGGGGTACGGGGCTAAGCGCATGACTACTTGCTTATACTTATCAATATCTGGTAATGGAGGTAACTCCTTTTCCTCTTCTATAGTTTCTTTTTTTTCTAAAGCATGTGGGTCTAAATCTAACAATTTCTGTTTTTGTTCTTCTAAACTTAGACTCTCAATTTTCTGCATGATTTGATCTAATATAGGAATTATCTTTTTGGCTTGAGACCGTAGATCTTCTCTTTCAGCCATTAACTTACCCATAACGGCTTTTTTATTTGGAGTTCCACCAAATTCTACCGCGTTTTTTAAACCGTTAATCCAAAGGATTGTTGTAATCTCTTTATCTTCCATGAGAACTGAAATTTTAAAAAAACAAATACCACTTTTTTTTATTTCTAATTTAAAATTTTTTAAGTTTCACTTACTCTAGATTTTATTATATTTAACTATAAAGAACGATTAAATAAGTATTATAGAGAATTATTAATAATATATTTTCATTATGGTCCGGTAGTCCAGCTTGGATAGGGCGCTGGCTTGCGGAGCCAGATATGTGGGATCTTGTTTCACACTGGAGATCGAGGGTTCAAATCCCCCCCGGACCATTCTAACTCATTTTTAACACATAGAATTAATCCAAATGTTCCAAAATTTCAGAAATATTATCAATTCTTATTAAATCTGGTACATCAAGCTCTCTTTCAAAAGGAAATTTATATTTTCTTTCGCATAATATTGTTTGCATACCTGCTCTATCTCCTCCTACAACGTCAGCGTATTCGTCTCCACATACCATACATTCATTATTTTCTGTCAAACCCATTTTTTCTAGAGTATAATGAAAGATACCTGGATCAGGCTTTCTTTTACCAAATTCAGCAGAAGTAACAACAGCATCGAAATATGTAAAAAGACCATATTCTTTTAATGAATTTTCAACCATTTTATGGCTGGGGTGATTAGATAACACGGCCAGTTTAATATCTTCATACTTGGACAGTTTTTCTAATGTTTCTTTCGTTTTAGGAAAAGGTTTCCATTCTTCTTGCTCAAAAGAGTGATATATTTCAGCCAATTTTTCATAGGTATCCGCATCTAGGTGATCAATTTTATTGACAAAATTCTCTTCTTGCAGCGATTCTAGCACCTCTCTATAAATTAAAGAGGTTGGAAATTCTGTTTTAGTTTTTCTACCCTCTCTCCAGTATTGCTCTCGCTTCTTAGAAAATTTCTGTAAAAATGATTCATCTGATATTTTACCATTCCAAACTTGCTTTTCTTTTAACAATTCAATGGATTTCAATAGACCCTTTTTAAAACATTCATAATATCTCTCTACAGAAGGGTTATCAAAATGGAAAAGAGTAAAACCATAGTCAAATATAATTCCTTTAATCGACATTGTGTTAATTATATTAAAAATTGATTCTCAATTTTAATTTATCTAAATTCAATTGTAAGTATTGTATCTTTCGTTTCTGTTAAATACTTAATAAAAAACAAATTATTAACATAGAAATTTAATATTAATGAGACAAGGTATGTCAATTGATAAATGGTTCTCTAA
The DNA here is from genome assembly GCA_029856085.1 of Promethearchaeia archaeon. Lineage (GTDB taxonomy): Archaea > Asgardarchaeota > Lokiarchaeia > Sigyniarchaeales > SOKP01 > Loki-b32. The sequence continues at coordinate 25,107 of JAHQWI010000064.1, forward strand.
GAAAGATTCAAAAGAAGAGGAAAAGAGAAGAGAAAAAGCTTTTAAAAGCCTTTCTGAGGGTGAACTTAAGGAATTAAAGAAAAAAAAAATTCGAAATATTGTCGAAAAGAGATAAAAAATCAGGAGAATCATTAGAGAGCGAAAAATTTATGCAAGATATCCTTGAATTTAAAAAATGGTTAAACCAGAGAACGTATTTAAAAGGAGATATAGATAAAATTGAAACTTGGATAACAAATTTGTATTCAAGTATTAAATATGAAGCTGAACATAAGTCAAAGTTAATGAATAGTAATGAAAAGAGGAGTTTAATAGAAGATTACAAAAAAATTCCACCTAAATTTTTAGATGAGAAAACAAGAATTGCTATAAATAAAAAGATTCATGGAATAAAGAGGACCAATTCAGATAACTATTATTTAAGAAAATTAAAAAGCAATCTTAAGGAAAAACTAAAAGAAGCGGAGTATTACGAATCTTTAGATAAATTAATTAAGATATTATAAAATTATAAAGAAAATTCGAAATACTTTTTATTTTATCGAGTTTTATATTTTCTATAGAAAAAATTAGACATCTCTTGAATTAACAAATGCTTCTGATTTGCCCAATTGCCGGAACAGGACGGAGACTTCAGCCATTTACTTATTCTAAGCCCAAAGCTTTTTTAAAAGTTGCTGGAAAGCGTTTAATTGATCATGTATTAGATAAGTTGAAGAATTCTTTTCCAAAAGGAACTAATATATGTTTTATTGTTGGCTATAAGAAAAGGCAAATAACGGAATATCTTAAAAAAAATCATGCAGATTATTTTAATCTCCATTTTCTAGAACAAAAACCCCTCGGATATGAAGCAGATACACCCTTTTTTAGTGGCCTTGGTGATGCAATATTACTAGCAAAGGATTTCACTGAGAATGATGACTGTTTCATATTTCTCAGTGATAGACTTCCTATGGAAGATTATTCACAAATTTTATTAAACTTTCATCGGGATATCTGTGATGGAGTAATAAATGTTAAACAAGTGGATAATCCCGAGTATTATGGTGTAATTGAATTAGATGAAAATGAAATTGTTAAAAATATTGTTGAAAAACCAAAAAAACCTAAGTCTAACTATGCGGTATCTGGAGCATATTTATTTGGTATGAGTATTACACCACGATTATTTGAATTACTAGAGGAACAAAACAAAATTCCTTTAGAAAACGGTCAAGAACATACAATTACATCTGTAATTCAGCAACTTATTAAAGAAGGATTCAAGTTTAAAATCAACGAAATGAAAAGGGAGATTTTAGATTTTGGAAGACCAGAAAGTCTATTAGCTGGAAATAGACTTTTACTTTCTGAAATCAAAATACAAGATCCTACATATGAAAAATTAATCCAATCGGGAAATATTATTGATTCTAAAATTGTCCCTCCTGTATTTATAGGGAAAGGAATTGAAATCACTGATTCTGTTATAGGTCCAAATGTATCAATCGGAGACAATGTAGTATTGAAAAAATGCATTTTATCTGATTGCGTTATTGGTGATGGTGCGAACTTGAAAAAGATCATATCTTCAGAGAGTATTATAGGGGATTATTCAATCTTGGAAGATCTAATTAAAAAAAGTATTACAATTGGAGATTCTTCTTATATCACTACTTCTAATATGAAATCTATTTGATTATAAAAAAAAGAAATAAATTTAGAAAAGTGATACTTTAGTTAAATTCTGGTCTTTTATCTTGCCAGGGTGCTATTTCTTCAAAAGCTTTAGAAACTTGAAGAACTGTTTTTTCGTCATAACGCTTACCGACAATCTGCATTCCAATTGGCAATCCAGAATTAGTCCAACCTGATGGAATTGAAGCAGCTGGTAAGCCTGTCATATTAAAAGGGTATGTATATGTCATCCAAGTCATAATACTCAATGATTTTTTGCCTATTGTTGGAAAAGTTGTCCCTGTATCTAACCATCCAGGTTTAAAAGCTGGACATGGAATGGTCGGAGTAATCAGAATATCATATTCCATAAAAAATCGGGAAAGCGTTTCATACAGTTGTTTTCTTTTTTCTCTTGCTTTTCCAAAATTCATGGCGCTATTATTTAACCCTAATTTTATTGTAGCAATTAAATCTGGGCTAAGATCCTCAAGTCTATTCTTAAAATCTTTTTGGAAATCGTAGGCATAACCTATGCTAACTTGGGTTTTAAATGCTGATTCAGGATTTCTTATTTTAATTTTTGCTTCTTCCACATCCCATTCAAATTGTTCAAACATTTGAACTTTATCAAGAATATTATTTTTAACCTCATCATCCAAAATCTTACCAAATCCTAAAGTCGTTGAATAACCTATTTTTAATATTTTAGGTTTTTCCTTTAGGATTTCTAAATAATCAATATCATCATCTGGGAATGAATTGTTATCACCAGGATGATGTCCTTTCATAATATTCAGCATTAAGGCTGCATCCTTTACGTATCGAACAATTGGCCCATAATGATCCATTGTTATAAAATTAATACCGATACGTGGATAACTTGGAATACGTCCATAGGTAGGTTTTAACCCATAGACACCACAACAGCTGCTAGGAACCCTTATTGACCCTCCACCGTCAGAACCTAAAGCTAAAGGCCCTAAGCCACCGGCAACAGATGAAGCAGCACCACCACTAGAACCTCCAGAGTTCATCTCAAAATTCCATGGATTTTTTGTTTCTCCAAAGATTTTATTGTTAGTAAGTGCAATATGACCAAATTCGGGTGTATTAGTTTTACCAAGCATAACACAACCAGAATTTAATAACCTTTGAACGGCAATATCATTTTGTTCAGGGATATAATTTTCATATAATTTCGATCCATGTGTGGTTAAGATCCCCTTAGTATCCATCAAATCTTTAATTGAGGTGGGGATTCCATTCAGAAGCTCTAACTTCTCACCTTTTTTAACTCTATCATCAGCTTTTTTTGCCATTTCTCTTGCAAGATCAAATGTAGTTGTACAATATGCGTTTAATATTGGGTTTATCTTTTCGATTCTTTCGATTATTGTTTCGGTAATCTCAAGGGATGTTAATTCTTGTGTTTTAATTTTTTCTGCCATTTCATAAGCAGGCATAAAACAAATATCTTCTTTATTCATTATTCTCTACACTTTAGTTGTATTAGATCTAATTCAGTTGAGAAAAAATATAAATCTTGCTTTGTTTGTGATATATCAATATAACCTAATTATAACTAAAAAGGCACTTTTGTCATGCGAGGGGTTTTTTTCGATCTTTTTGGTACGTTATTGATATACACTAATAGCCGGAAAGCCTGGGAAGATTGGTTGTTAGTTCTGTATGAAAACTTCAAGGAGTTTGGCTTGAAAGAACCAAAAAAATCTTTTGCTATGCAATGTAATGGTTTTATGAATAAACCTAAACCAAATTATAGTAATCTAAATTTAACGATTTTTGAACAAAGAATTTATGCTTTAACTATTGAATTAAGTTTAGACTTAAAATATGAAGAAATAAGGAGAATTGCAAATGAAGCTATAAATGCTTGGCAAAAATACGTACCTTTAGATCCAGATGCAATACCTGTATTAAATACTCTAAAAAAAAGTAAGACTCTTGCATTAATATCTAATTTTGATCACCCTCCTCATATTTATTCATTATTATCTACCCTTAAACTTAAACATTTTTTCGATTCAATTATAATTTCTAGTGAAGTCGGTGTTAAAAAACCAAACCCATCGATTTTCTCATTTGCTCTTGAGCAAACCAATTTAAAACCTAATGAAGTATGTTATATTGGAGATACAAAAGATGATATGACAGCCGCGATTAAAGCAAAAATACTTCCTATTCTAATCCAACGTAAAATAAATGATGAAGATGAATTATTATATGATTATAACACAGAGAAATCAATATTAGATATAAATAAATTAGATGACGACAACAAAAATGTAAATGTAATTGAGAGTTTAAAAGATTTGATTGAAATAGTCTAGGAATTAAATAGTTGTTTTGCCATATTTGCTGAACCATTATATATTATCTTGGTTTGAACCATTTCTTGGGGGTAATACTTTATCCCAGGAGGATAAGAACTATCTTTCCAGCCACCTAATGCTGTGCTAATATTAGCTTGCATAGGTTCTGAATTTATATATAGACTTCCTGCTTGTAATTCGGTAGAAAACTTTTCTACATGTTCAGGTGGAGTATATACTACAGCTCTCATACCATAATTGGAATGATTCGCAAGAAAAATAGCATCTTCAAGACTGTTTGCTTTCGTAATACTTCTAACTGGTCCAAAAGCTTCTTCACGCCATAAGAATGGAGCTTTATTAAAATCAAGGATATTTTCTCTTGGAATTTCTACCAATGTTGGTTTGTAAAATAGTCCATAACTTTTTCCTGTGTCAATCTTTTCAGCACCACATAGAATTCTTACACCTTTATGTTCTTGCGCTTCTTTAACCATTACTTCCATCATCATTAAAATTCGTCTAGAACCAAGAGGTCCTAAGTCAGTTTCAGGATCTCGAGGATCACCCATTTTCAATTTTTCGATCTCTCTTTGTAGTAATTCAATATACTCATCATAGATATCTTCATGTACTATTATTCTTTTCATTGAAAAGCATTGTTGTCCTGAATTTGTATAGGAAGCGATTATATTCCACTTAGCTACTAACTCTAAATTGACACCAGGCATAACTATTCCAGCATCATTGCCTGCACATTCAAATACAAAATTTTTAAAAGGTTGAGTTATCATATTAACGCCTAGGTATTTACGAATATTCTTTTTTAAAAAATCTGCATAATCAATTAAGATTTGCTTAGCAGTATGCGAAGCTGCTACACAGACAATGTTTTTAACTAAATTTGATTCAATAAATACTTTTGTAGCAAAATCACCTGGACTAATAACTAAATCATAAGCATCATTAAAAGGGAAATCGCTTTCTTTAATTCTATCTATGCAATATTTCATCGTTAATGGACATGCTGTAGAAGGTTTAATTATAGCAGGGTTTCCAGTTAAGAAACTCGCCCCCCAAAAATACATAGGTAAACTCATTGGAGTGTTCCGGGGTGTTATTCCAATAGTCAATCCCATTGGTTGCTTTTTTATTATAGATACTCTATTTGTCTCAAGATCTGGAATAGTTTCATCATTGAGAGGAAAGATTCCACTTTCAAGCAACCAATCAATATTGTTGTATGCTTTTGTTATCATCTGGAATTCCCATTCAGAATATTTAAGGGGAAGACCTCCTTCTCCGACTATTATGTTTTTAATTTTTTCCTTGTCTTTAAGTAAAACTTTTGCGATATCTTTTATGGTATCAAGTCTTTCATCGAGAGTTGTATTTAATAGTTGATGTTCCCATTTTGCTGTTCTCCTTATCTTTTCTTTTATTGTTTCCTCTGTGTCGGCTTCAAGAGAATCTATCAATTCTCCAGTATATTTGTCTAAAATATCTAATTTCATATTTATTTCAGCATTTTATATTGTTTTATTTTGATTTATTTTGAGATTCAGAATATTCTCTATACCAAGAAATAGTTTCTTGTAAGCCAACGTCTAATGGAGAAATTTTATAGTTTAACTTGTTTATGGCTTTATCAGAGGAAATAGACCAATTATGGTTAATCATTTTGACAGTAGGTCTGTTGATATAGGGCATCTTTTTAGTTATTTTCGTTTTTACTTCACAAAGCCAGCCATAAAATTTAGCTAGGCTCATTGGAAAATGGCGAGGTTTTTTCTTATTTCCGGCGATCTCAGAAATTCTGTTAATCCAATCCCCAAATTTTATATTTACACCACCAAGAATGAATTCTTCGCCATTTAAGTCATCCCTTTCAATTACACTTACAAATCCATCAACAACGTCATTGATATAAACAAAGCTCCCTATAGCTTCACCTTTTCCAGGACAACCTAGAAATTTCTTTCTAGTAATATCTAGAATAGTTTGACCAAAAATATTAAAATCTCCTGGACCATAAATTATACCGGGATAAAAAATTATTGCATTTAATCCTTTATTAATATAGTTCTTAACTATTTTCTTAACTTGAAACTTGGTTTTTGCATAATCCAACAGTAAACCTTCTTCACTTTCAAACGTTTCATCAACTGGTTCGCTTGGAGTCGCACCGAGTGCGATAAAAGAGCTGATGTAGATAAGTCTAATTTCTTTCTCAAGTGCAATTTTAGCAATATTCGTTGTGCCCTTAATATTAGTATCCTCGAAGACTGATTTGTTTCTTGCCCACATCCGAGTATATGCAGCTAAATGATAGATTAAATCAACACCATTTATTGCCCTATATAAACTTTCTATATCTCTAACATCTCCTATAATATACTCAATATCATTTAAACCTTCAAAGGGAGTAATATCACTACTCTCTCTAACCAGTAATTTCAGCTTATGACCTAATTCATGAAGTTTTCTTACTAAAGGGATACCTATAAACCCTGTACCACCTGTTATTAAAATAGAAAACATAATAAAAATACAAAATTATCTAATGAAAATTATATATTTAAGAGTTACATTTAATGTTAAATCTTGCGGAATTCATAAAATATATTTTTTTAATGAGAACTCAACCTTTATTGCTAATCGAAAAACTTATTTTCTTCTTTTCTTTATTTAATTTAAAAGTATAATATCGAAATTATAAAGAGGATAAAGCTTTTTGAAAAGTCAGAGACTAAAAAGTCAAAGTGCTATTTTGAAAAACAACTCAGAATTTCATTTAGAGGAAGATGACTTTTTAGAAACTCGACACAAAGGAGTAAGATCTTGGATTCTAAGTCATATGTTTTATAGATCTAATAAATATCTAATGTTTATATTCTTCGCATTAATTGTATTTACTTCTTTCTTTGGGTCCTATATTTATATCATAATAGGAAAGGCAATTGATGTTTTCTCTGCAGGACAATCTGATCAAGTAGTTAGTTATACGTTCATTGTATTATTTATTGGATTGGGAACCCCAATCTTGGGATTATTGGGGAGGGCGTGCCGGGAAATTGTTGCGCAGAGAATAGAGAGAGATGTGCGCAGAGAATTCTATTTAAGTTTGCTTGGTAAAAGCCAATCGTTTCATGACAGAGCTCCCGTTGGGGATACAATGGCAAGAGCGACGAACGATGTAAGATTTTTAAACTTTTTAATTTCTCCTGCGTTAGCAATGATTTTAAATGCTATTATCAATCTGATTGTTCCTATTTATTTAATTGGTTCTACTTACCGACTTGAATTAATGTTAATTCCAATAATATTTAGTATCATTTTTATTCTATATCTTCGTAGATTTCTCCGTCGGCTTACCCCGCCGACTGTGTCTCGACGTATTGCGTTCGGTTTTATGAACACCGTTTTAAATGAATCCTTGAGCGGAATTGAAGTTGTAAAATCTATGGCTCAAGAAGAGCATAGTGTTGAGAAATATAAGGATAGTGCTATGAGTTATCGAGATGCGGGTATTGAACAAGGCGATATACAAGCAAAATATCTTCCCCTATTACTTCTTTCAATAACAGTTACTTTGGGTTTAACAATCGCTGTGTTTTATAATAGAGCTGGCATTTTATCTGTTGGCGCTGTACTAGGTTTAGTAGGGTTATTATTACAATTACGATTTCCTGTTAATGCTTCAATCAGGTCTTTTTTAATGTTACAAGAAGCGGTTGTAGGTGCAGGAAGGCTGTTAGAAATTATGAATAAGAAATCAGAAATTTTCGATTCCCATGATGCGGTGTCTAAAGAAATAGAGGGTAAAGTAAAATTTGAGAATGTTACCTTTGCTTATCCTGGTACCCAAAACAAAGTCCTAAAAAAAATAAATTTTGAAGTGTCAGCGGGACAGACTGTAGCAATAGTAGGAACAACAGGATCTGGAAAGACAACACTTACGAAATTGATATCACGGTTATATGATATTGATGATGGTCGAATTTTAATTGATGGGATTGACGTCAGAAATTTTTCTCTGCAATCTCTTCGTGACCAAATTGCCTATATTGAACAGGATATTTTTATCTTTTCAGATTCAATTTTCGATAACATTTCTTTTGGACGGGATTCCTCTGAGGAACAAGTAATTTCTGTAGCTCAAGAAGCTCAGGCCCATGAATTTATAGAAAATTTACCAGACCAGTATAATACAGAGGTTGGGGAAAGAGGAGTTCAATTAAGCGGAGGAGAACGTCAACGAATTGCAATTGCCCGTGCTTTCCTTACAGATCCAAAAATATTAATATTGGATGATTCTAGCTCCTCAATAGATTCAGAAACCGAAGAAAGAATTCAAAAGGCGATTTTCAAAATTTTACGTGGAAGAACTACCTTTATCATAACTCATAGGCTTTCTCAGATTAGATGGGCAGATTTAATAATCGTGTTAAATCAAGGTGAGATTGTCAATCAAGGAACGCATGAGGACTTACTAAAAAACTCAAAAGAGTATCAAAAAATCTTTATTAAGCGTTTTGATAAAACATTAGATGATCTTCTAGGAGGGGATTAATTAGAATGTCTAGAAAAATGGGTTATTTCGGACTAGATGAGGAAGGTTATGATAGAATCTATTCGGATAGAGAATTATTTTCTAGAGTTATAAAATTGTTTAAACCGTATAGGCGTTCTATGACAATTGTAATTATATTTATTTGTCTTTCATCAGTTACTTATGGATTAACTCCTTTTTTAATGAGTTTAGTTATTAAACAATTAGAATTGGAATCAAATCCCTTAATTTTAATCTTTTTTATTATTAATATCTTAATCTTGAATTCATTAGGATACGTTTTTAATTATGTAAACAGGCGCACAGGGAATCGTATGGTATACGGTGTATGCTATAATTTACGTAGACAAACTAATTTAAGAGTTCTTGAGCAAGATTTATCTTTCTTCGATAAATATCCAACTGGCAGAATTGTGAGTAGAATCAATTCAGATGGACAAAAGTTTGGTGGATCAGTTACTATGTTTACAGAATTAATTTCTTCATTTCTAATGTTAATTATCGTACTTATTCCTATGATCTTTATAAGTCTCTTGTTAACTGGGGTATTCATGTTAATCGTACCGATTGTATTTGCTTTTACACTCTCTTTTCGTAAAGTTTCAAGAAGAAAATCAGTGTTAGGTCAACGTTCCTTAGCACAAGTAAATGCCTTTGTACAGGAATCAATGGCAGGAATTCAAATAATTAAAAGTTTTCGCCAAGAAGAGAGTCAATTTGAGAATTTTCAAGCAATTAATGACCAATCTTTTCGAGTAAACATGAGTAGAGCTTTATATTTATCCATCCTCTTTCCGAGCTTAGATATTCTCATCGCTGTTCTCTATGCTTTACTTATATTCTTTGGAGGTAATTTTGTCACCCAAGGAGTGCTAAGTGGTTCAGATATTTATCTGTTTCTTCAAAGTTCGTTAATATTATTCGCACCTTTACTTCAAATTGCTGGTTTTTGGCCCCAATTTCAAGAAGGGCTATCAGCTGCAGAAAGAATATTTGCTCTTCAAGACTCTCAATCCTATATAAAGCAGGGAGATTATATTTTAGATTCAATAAAAGGAAAAATAGAATTTGAAAATTTAGGATTTGAATATGTTCCTGAGAAACCTGTTTTCAAGGATTTTAATTTGGAAATCCAACCAGGTGAAACTGTCGCGATTGTAGGCCACACTGGAGCAGGTAAGTCAAGTTTAACTAAAATCTTACTTCGCTTATATGAATTTCAATCAGGGGATGTGCGAATAGATGGTCATAGTATACGAGATATTTCACTTACGGAATTTAGGAGATCTATAGGATTCATTCCTCAGGTACCATTCCTCTGGGCGGACACAATTGAAAACAATGTGACCTATGGTGCTCCTGACGCTAAGCGAGAAGAAGTAATATGGGCTTTAGAACAAGCAGGAGGCACTGAATGGGTTGAAAGTCTTGACAATGGTTTAGAGACCTTTATTTTAGAAAGAGGAAAAGTACTATCAATGGGACAAAGGCAATTGATTGTATTTGCCAGAGTTTTATTGCAAAACCCATCAATTTTAATATTGGATGAAGCTACTGCATCTGTTGACCCATTTACGGAACTTCAGATTCAAGAATCTATGGAAAGAGTAATGCAAGGAAGGACAACTATTATTATTGCCCATAGGCTCACTACGGTAAGAAATGTCGATAGAATAATCGTTCTCGACCATGGAAAGATTGTTGAGGAAGGTAATCATGAGAATTTAATGCAAAAAAATGGATATTATGCGAGGCTCTATAACACATACTTTCGCCACCAATCTTATGAATTCATATCTTCTATTAAAAGTAAGATTTCTGAAACCAATCCTTGAGATGTCTGTAATATTGGCGCCCTAATTCATTATTTGGCTAATTTTCTTTAAAAACAAAAATGCTAAGTAAAGAATTTTTTCATAAGATTTAATTATGCTTAAATAATTCATGATTATGAAAAAATTAAGTTTTAAGATAATTGAAACTTCAAAATGTACGAAAACAATTTTAGGAAGTTTTATTCTCAATTAGATTTACCATTCCAAGAAACTAAACAAGTCTTTCTAAAAAGGATATTTAAAACACTTGAGAGAGAATTTGATCTACGGAAAAATTCTAAACAAATTTTCATAGATTTAGGTTCTGGAAATGGCCAAGTTATTATTTATTCTGCAATAAAATATGGAATAAGATCAATCGGGATTGAAATTGATCCAATCCTTATAAAAGAAGCTAAAAAATCCATTAGATTATTAAAACAAAGTAAAATTTTAGAAAAGAAAGTTCTACGTAGAATAACACTGATATGTGGGGATTTTTACACACATAGTTTAAAGAATTATGATTTTATCTATATTTATTCATTACCTACAATGCATAAATATCTGAAACATGTGTTCCAAACAGCAAAAAATGGTGCTATTATAATTTCTCATATGTATCCATTAAAAGGTCTTACTAAATATTTAGAATTTAAGTTCAAGTTGGATCATAGTAAGGAAATTCAAGAAATATCAACATTTTTTTATAGAAAAATTTGATTTGATTAGAGATCCTTAAATATTAATAATTAAAAAACCATTAGACTTACAGCTTACAAACTTTATTATATTTTATTACTCCAAAAAATATAATTATAAATAACAACAAAATAAATAAATATATAATTTCAAAAATAGAATGATATATTTATAGAAAATGGTGTAATAAATAAATGACTATCGCGTTTGAAGGTTGGTTGGATGGATTAACTGCATCAGGTATTATATTATCATCTGCGTTTTTTGGTTTGTTATCTCTTTATAAATCAATTAAAATGAAAGCTAAACTCCTCTCAATTGCAGGTATAATGATATTTTTTGTTGGCTTCTTATGGCTTGGACCCACCATTGATTTTTTGTTTAAATTGATTGCAGATAATAATATTGAGCCTGTACAGGTGTATGTGCTTTTAAGTTATACGTCTGTAGCACCTGCACTCTTCTTTGCAATTTATTTAGGAAGCGAACTCCTAGTACCTAAATTGAAGTGGCTGTTTTTAGGAGTCTTCATAGTATTAGGTGTAATCTTTGAAATGTTTCTTTGGTTTAGCCCAATTCAATCATTTGAGTACCCCATTGAAGTTAAAGTAGCGGATGGTTTGATTGATGCAAGTTTTAACAGAACTCACCCTACATTTCTAATGGTTGCTGTATTCTTAGTTTCTGCTTTAATATTCTTAGGAATAGGATTTGCAATAAAAGCGAAACAAGCTACAGGTTTGTTAAGGAAAAAATTCACATATCTATCGATTGCTAACATCATTTTTGTGTTATGTGGAGCTTTGGATTCAATCCTTACTTTACCTTTAGCTATTGGTTTTGTTCGAGTCGTTATGATGACTTTTGCCCTATGGATGTACCTAGGGTTGAAGACGTAAGTTTCTACTTTTATTACTCCAAAAAATATAATTATAAATAAAAGCAAAATAAATAAATATATAATTTTAAAAATTGGATAATTCTTTTATAAAAAATGGTGTAAATTTAGAAATGGCTATAAATGCAGAAGGATTGTTAGATGGTTTAACATCAGCAGGTATTGTTCTATCAGCAACTATTTTCGGGCTATTTACTTTATATAAAGCATTGAGATTAAAAGCTAAACTTCTTGGCGTTGCTGCTCTTACTATGTTTTTTGTGGGTCTTTTGTGGTTAGGACCTTTCGTTGACTTAATATTTTTGCTGATAAAAGAAGAGAATGTAGGACATCCTGGTCCATATGAAATCTATGCGCTCTTAAGCTATATGTGGGTCGCTCCAACTCTGGTTTTTGCTATGTATCTAGGTGGTGAACTCATATGGCCAAAAGGAAAATGGATCCTAGTGATTATTTACATAGCTTTAGGTGTTATCTTTGAGATGTTCCTATGGTTTAACACCAATACTTCATTTGAAGAACTTGCTCCTGAAAAGGTAGGTGAAACTATAATAGCTGCGAGTTTTGATCGTACCCATCCAACATTTATATTAGTTGCTACATTTTTAGTTTCAGCACTAGTATTCTTAGGAATTGGATTTATAATTAAAGCTAAACAAGCAACGGGTGAATTAAGAAAGAAGTTTCTATTCTTAGCTATTGGATTTATTCTTTTTGTAGTTACTGGAGCTTCAGATTCTTTAATCGAACCTGGTCCCCTTTTAGGTATTATTAGAGGTGCTATGATGGCCTTTGGGTTGCTTATGTATTTAGGTTTAAAGTCTTAAATAACTTTTCTTTTTTTTTTTAATTATTAATTTTTACTTGATTTATATCTATTGCTATTTTTCATTGATTTTAATTACCACTTCTTTCAGGTACATTTTCATGAAATATCTCTGGCTATTACAATAGTCTAGTTTTTGATTGCTTGATAAATCAGGACAACTAGATAATATCGAATGAATATCATTTGAAATTGAAAGATATTCTGTTTGTGTATCAGAGATTTTTTGGTTAAAACTATTAATCTCTCCATTATGGTTTATATTTAGTGCCTTTTCCGGATTTAATAAATCATTTTCAACTGAAAACTTTGTTTTATAAATACTTAAAGAAGTAACCAGTAAATCTGAAATGAAATCAAAAGATTCTTTTGACTCTATATGATTAAATAATTCTGAGACGAGTTCAGAAATAATGTTGTCTTCTTTCTTTGGAAGCTGTTGTTGATTAAAATTTTCTGAGATTATAGAACCCTGACTTTTCTTTGTATAAATTTCAGAAAAATCTTTATTAATAAGGCCTTTCGATATAATTTTTCATCTCGGAGAAAATTTCAATTTGATATATAATACAGCAATTACATATTTAAAATGAAAGCCCCTAGTAGTTTAGTGTTAGTTCGACAAATATAGATTTTGAGGGCTGATTCTTTACCTTAATCAAAATTGTTGAAATTTACACAAGTTTGACAAAAAGTATATTTTTTTAATATCAACTACAAATTAATATTAATTCTACACAGACTTATTTACTAAAATGTGTACGAAATTTTATGACTGAAGAAAAGATTAAGACTAATGAAGAAAATTCTAAAATCTAAGGATATTAAATAGTTTTAATTTTGTACCCTCGATTTTTCAGATAATTTCCATAACTCCATAAACGATAGATAGATCTAGCAGCTGCCTGAGCTGAATCATAAACGATTATTCCGTTTTCTCTTGTTTTTGAATAGAATTCATTTATTAGATCTATTGTTTCTTTCCGTGCTCTAGAGGAGTTATATATACTAATAATGTTTTTATTTGAATCTGGTGTTATGGTATTAGCGAAACTCTTAACGACCTCCTCCATATTTAATTTTGCTGAGTAATACCATTCAGGATTATTGGTAATCATTATAGAAGATATGTGGGGTTCTTTATCAAGAATTTTCATAACTTTAATCATATTTACATGACCACCATTAGCTCCAAATTCTAATGGGTTTGACAAATTTGAATTTACTTGAGGAATAAATTCATTTATCTTCTTTTGGGCTTTTACTGTGATTCTTGGTACCTTAAGACCATAAGCTTCACACTCATCTGTTAACTCCACAGCGGGTCCACCTCCTCCTGTGATTATGGCAGTACCGAGATTTTTAGGCATTTTATAAATTAGACACGTTTTTATCATTTCAGTTAGCTCTTTGAAGTTATTTACAAGGATAACACCCGTTTGGCGTGCCATAGATTTCCATAATTTAATATTCCCTGCTAAACCACCAGTGTGACTCTTTACTGCGTTATGTCCTGCTTCTAATTTGCCACCTTTCCATATTATCACAGGCTTTTCTTTAGTGGTTTCTTTTAGTAGTTGTACGAATTCATTTCCGCCTCTCTTTAAATTTTCTACATACATAGAAATAACTTTAGTGTCTGGATCGGATCTAAAGTAATTTAAGAAATCAACGAGATCAAGATCTATCTGATTTCCAAGAGAAATTATTTTTGAAAAGTTATAACCGTTTACTATTCCTGCAAACGCGTGTCTATGGGCATTTCCCCCTGATTGACTTACAAAAGCTACTGGTCCACTCACTAACGGAAGCCTATGCGTAAAACCGATACGACCTTTAGGATTGTATATCCCCATACAATTAGGACCAAGAATCCGTATATGGGATTTTTTTGCCTTCTCTAAAAGTTGTTGCTCAAGTAGATTTCCTTCTTCACCAAGTTCTGAATATCCACTGGAAAATATATGCGCAAAAAGAACACCCTTTTGTCCTAATTCCTCAACTATTTGTGGCGTGATTTTAGCTGGAACTGCAATTATTCCAAGGTCGATTGGAATATCATCTGGTAAAGAAGAAATAGAACCATATACTTTGATTCCTTGAATTTCTTCTCCCTCGTATTTTGGATTAACGGGATAAATCGGCCCCGGATATTCATATTCTTTAAAAGTCTCCAAATAATGTGCTCCTCCCCAACCTCTTCCCTTACTAACACCAACTATAACTACAGCACGAGGATTAAATAATCGTTCAAAAGGGATGTTTTCTCTTTCAAAAGGTATATTTGCTTTTTTGACCTCTTTTTCTGAAATAAAATTTGCGTTCCTATCTTCACACGTCGTTATTTTTAATCACCACTAATTAAAAACCCTATTTCCTTTATAGTTAAATTAATGGTAAGTAAAAAATTTTATTGAAAAAAAAAAATTAGAGATTTGATCCACAATTAGGACAATATTTCCCACTTGCCTCTATTTTATGACCACAATAAACACAAAAATTCTTTCCTTCTGTAAGTAAGGGAGTTTCTAATTTTTTAGCAGGGGGAACATACTCGTTTGCCGGTGTGTATATAATTGCTTTACCTAAAACAATCTCACCTGTTTCTGAGCTAAAGCTATATTGAACTATTCCCTTAGCACGTAAATCTACCAAGACTCGCAATATATCTTTAGGCCTCATCCCAATTTCCAATGCAATATGTTCGAGTTTGTGAGTTCCTTCAAAGTTTCTCTGGATAAGTGCATTTTTAACTACTTGTTGATACTTGTATTTTCTATAGAGCTGCTGGAATCCACCAATAAAGATAAAAAAAGCAGGAATAAAAAGCCAATAACCCCAATCTTTAAGTCCTATAAATTCTATATTAAAAGCTATAAAGAATAATGATAAAATCGCAACAAAAAGAAATACTATAGCGGTTGCAAAGGTCCCTATAGCTGCTTCATAAGATTCCTTATAGTAATACCTGTGTTTATATTTATTTTCACTCAATTTTATCAACAATTATTTTTAAAATTGGTAAGTATTATGAAAAAAAGTTTTTCTCTATTTAAATTTTTTAAATAGTCCAGTTTTTAATAAAAGGAGATTTTTAAAAATAATAGTATGTAATGTTGCTTTAAGTAGACTAATAACATGTTAACTGAAACGATTGAGTTCTTCTACCCATTTAATGTCTTTATTCAACTGCTCATATTCTTTAAAATCCCCAAAATCTCCACGAAACTGATCTTTTTCCATTTTAATTATTCTGACCTTCCATTTTCTTTCTTTAATTCCATAGTTAATTCCATCAGTTAGTTCAATTTCTCCTCTTTCTGATGGTTTTAACCTTTTTATTATTTTAAAAATTTCCGTAGAAAAAATAAAAATCCCACAATTGTTAAGATTTGAATTTGGTTTGCCTTCAGGAGGTTTTTCTATTATACCTACACAATAATTTCCTTCATAATAAACAGCTGCTCCTTTATATGGATCATCTGTGAAGTTTGCTGTTAATATATAATCTTGTTCCTCTTTCTTGAATAAATCAATGACTTCTTTATATACATTATAAGAAACTAATATATCTCCCCAGGTTAAAAATAAATGGGTACTCTTTATTAAGTCTTCGCAAATTAGTAAAGCACCTCCAGTACCATTTATTTCTTTCTGTTCTTTATATTCTATTCTAACACCCCATTTTTCTCCGTCTTGAAAGTAATCCATAATCTGATCTTTTCGATATCCTACAACAATAATTAGATTCTTAAAACCAGCGAAAACTAGTCCATTTATAATGTATTCTAATAATGGTTTTCCATGAATAGGGATCATGGATTTTTGGTGAATGTTAGTATATGGTTTCATTCGCTTCCCAAAGCCAGCACATAAAATAATAGCCTTCAATTTTGGTGTTCACCAAATAAGCTTATCCTAGCAGGAACTTTTAGTAGAATCATTTTTTTATGAATAATTATATTATTCTGATATCACTGAAGTATTATAGTTAGATAATAGTTTCCATTTTTTAGATAATATTAGTTTATTTCGACCAGTTTTATTATTTTTAATTATATATGAGCTGTTTTACTGAGATTAATGATTTGCGACGTTCTAATTATTAAAGATGGATTACCGTTATTGTCTAAAAGGTTCTCTAAATCTTCTAATGTTAATAATATGTTTTCGGAAGTGGATAACCTAATAATGGTATCGGGGTTTTTTTCAGCTCTTAATTCTTTTTCTGATTCATTTGATAATTTAGGAACTATAAGTGAGTTGAAATTAGAAAATAATAATCTGAAGCTCTCTTTTTTAAAAGATCCTAACATCCCAGATTTAATTTTTCTCGCTACTTATGACAATAATTCAGAACTCGCGAATGTACAAAAGTTCTTAAAAATAATTTCTAACCTTTTTCTTAAAAACTTTGATTATAATCAAATTATAAATTGGAATGGAAGATTAAACAGTTTTAAATCATTCGAAAGTGTCATTGAACAATATATTGAAAAAGAGGAAGAAGTAAAGCAGGCTCAATATGATGTTAAAGTGTTTGACTGGCTGAAAAGTTTTGAAGATAACATTGATGATGGTGTAAGACTAGAAAATGATCAAGAAATAGTTGAAACTCTTCCTGAATATTATGATTTTGTCCCGATTTTTACAACTGCAAAGAAAATCAATCCGAAATATTACTTAACAGGAGAGATCTCATGTAAGGTGTACGAAAATATAGACGGGAAAAAAAATATTACCCAAATCACTAAGAAGCTTAATATAGAACAAAATAAGGTCTATAACATTTGTAAAAATCTAGTTAAAATGGGTTTTGTTTCTTTTGCGTGAGGATGCTGTAATTTTTACCACAAAATGATACTTATCTTTCAAGTTTATTTTGTTACACTAACAATAACAAATTTTTCTTCCCAAAATTTTATTATCCATTAATTTATAATGCATTAGAAAAAATTCTAAAAAATTGATTATTTGGTGTAAAAAATTACGCTACCAGCTCTCAATCCCAACTCAATAGATATCTTGATAACCGAATTAAAGAAAGCTACTGGAATGCAATTTGAACATTATCAAAGAAACTTTTTAGAGAAAAGAATTTATTACAGAATGAAACACCTTAACTTAGAGCATTATCAACAATATATAACATATATTAACTTGAATCCCGAAGAGGTTGATTTATTTTTAGATATATTCACAATTAATTACACTTACTTCTTTAGAAATTTAAATGTGTTTGAGAGTTTTGAGAAATTCTTAAAAATATATGTCAAAGATTTAAAAAGACCGCTTAAAATATGGTCAGCTCCGTGCGCTACAGGGGATGAACCTTATTCTATTGCCATGGTATTAGATCAATTTAGAAATCTAAGTAACAATTTTCCAGATTTTGAAATAACGGCTTCTGATATAGATAAAAATGCTTTGAAATTCGCAAAAGAAGGGGTTTATGGAGAATATGCGGTACATGAAACGCCCAAAATTTTATTAAATACATATTTTTCGAAGAGAGATACCGACCTTGGACCAAAATACGTTATTAACCAAAAGATCAGAGATAAGGTTAGGTTTTTTCAAGAAGATATAATTAAGGGACAAAGCAATAATGAAAAATACGATGTAATTTTTTGTCGAAATTTCATTATCTATATTAATCAATATGCTCGAGAAAAATTAATGAGAGTTTTGGAATCTCGGCTACGTAATGGTGGTTTATTAATATTAGGGGGTTCAGAAACATTTTCTCCTAAAAATACATGTTTTAAAACAATTAGTATTAGGGATCGATTTCACATTAAAAATTTATCATCCATGGATGAAAGTTTTAAACGAAAAATATATAATTCATTCCAAAGTCGAGAAGCAAGACATGAAAGAAAATCTTTAGATTATAAAAAACGAAGAATCTATAAAAAAGAAACAAATCAGTTTGAAACAATTGAAAAAGAAAATTTAATAGAATATAAGACCAAAAATCTTGAAGATCAAGTTAGGAGTAAACCAGTTAAAGACCTTGTTGTTGTAAAAGAATTAGAAACAAGGAATCTGAATAAGAAAATAAGAGTAGAAACTCAAACTCAAGGTAATAGAAAATCTCAAAATGTTCCAAGAAATAAGAAAATGGAACCTGCTGAAGTTAGAATTACTGGTATTGTTGTTAATAATGGGTATGATACCACTTTACCTAAAAAGAAAAAGAAACCAATTACTGCTACTAACACTAATCCTTTAGAGAAAAAAAAGATATCTCAATTTGAAAAAAGAGAAAATTTGTTAAAACTAAGAGAAGAAGAACTAAATAAAAGGGAATTAATTTTAGAGAAGCGAGAAGAAACACTTGAACAGAGATCTATTTTTCTAGAAAAAGAATTGGGAAAATTGGACCAAAGAAGAAAAAACATACAGAAACTCTATAGAAATGCAAGAGAAAAAGAAATGGAAGTAAATGATAAGATAGAAACATTTGAGCGACTTAGGAAACGATTAGAAAAGCGAGAACAAATAATAGAACAAAAGGAGAGACAATTGCAGGATCGATTAAATCAGGTAGGACAATACTCCAGACAGATAATTCAACGAGAAATACAAATAAATATCCATTCGAAGGAAATTGAACTTAGAGAAGAAGGAGAGGAAATTATTGCTCCATTTGATGAAGAAAGGTATGATCGAGTTGAGAAAACAAATAATAAGAAAGAATATATAATTCCGATGGGATATTATAGTTTAATTAATTCCTTTGATAAAGACATAAATGCTACAAAATTTGCTATTCAGGGATTGGGTTCAAGTATATGTCTTATTCTAAAGGATCCTATAAATAACATTTTTGCCATGTCACATATATCGCTGCCTGATTCATCAGCTTCAAAACAAGGTTATCATTTATTATTTCCTCATACATTTGCTGATACTTCTGTAAAAGATTTATTTAATAATTTATTATATAATGGCGCAAAAAAATCAGATATTAGAGCTTTAATTGTTGGTGGAGCTAAATTATTCTTAGATTATGATATGACTTATCAAGAAAACTTAGACGCAGTTAAGAAAGAATTAAAATCGTTAGATATTGAGATTGAAGCAGAAGATACAGGAGGATTAAGTGAAAGAGCCGTTGTTTATGATACTATAAATGATGCTCTATATATTCGGAAGACATGGGAATTCCAATATAGAAAAATTGCCTAAAAAATTAGCTTCTAATTCTAATATCGAAATATATCAAAAATCCAGGCTCTACCTCCTGCGCTATTAATGGCTTGAGCAACTTCTTTTTGTTTTCCAGGTGCTATTGCAATCATGCAACCACCTCCTCCAGCCCCCATTTGTTTAGCGCCTAAAGCACCTGCATCTTTTGCGGCATTACATAAATTAACAATTTTTTTTGTATCAGCTTTTATAATCGCTTCTTGTTCTTGTTGAATATCCATAAGACGTCCTAATTTCTTAAAATCTCCTTTTAAAAGAGCATCTTTAGCTTTGTATACACAATTTTCTATGATTTTGAAAGCCCTTAATGTCATAGAATCTTTCTCTTTCAGTTGTTTTTTAACTCTATTTAATGTCAAAGATGCTTTTCTTTCTTCCATGGAATCTCCAACAACTATAGGTAAATTATTTACATCTAAATATTCAACACTAGGATTTTCGTCAGTATGAATGAAAACGATCCCACCATATGCCTCAGTATACTGATCTAATCTCCCACACGGAATACCAAGATCGTGATTTTCACCTAGATATGCCAATTCAGCAATTTCTTTATTTACCAAGTTCAAATCGAGGGCTTGATTTAATGCTTTTATAAAACCAATTGATAACGCTGCGGATGTAGATAATCCCGCTCCGATTGGAATATCCGAATTTACATCAATATAAAAACCTTTTTTAATATATTGTTTTAATCTCTCATACAAAACACTCCAATAAGCTAAATCGATGTCTCTGGGAGGAGACTCACCAATTTCGAATTGAATTCTTTCTTTTGTGTCGTGACTGTAGAACTCAATCACCTTATCTTCTCTTTCTTCATAATTAATTGTCATCATTAAATCAATAGCCATTCCTATAACTGGTTTACCTAATAAATCAACTTTATCTCCCATTAGACAAATACGACCAGGGACATTTACAGAGACTTTGGTTTTCATAATAATTGGACTTTGGTGACAAAATTATGGATTATTTTAATAATTAAAAGTAGAAAAAAGAAAAACAAAATTTTTACTTCTGTTTTCTTTTTTGTTGGAGTTTCTTTCTCTTACGCTCAACGTCTTGAATTTCTTCTTCTAATTCATACATCTTTGAATCAGTTTTGCCTTGTAGTTTAAATTGGCCGAAGATTTTACTTTCTTCTCGCTCACCGGTTTTTGAGATTTTTTCAAAAGACAATTCTATTGGTATATCTTGACTTAGAGCTAAATTTATGAAATTGATAAAACCAATATGCTTACTGGGCGCAATAGGGAACTTTATACTTAATTCTTTGTTTTTCTTGGTTTTGGTTTTCAAAATCAAGCGTAATTTCAAATCGATCCAATCTCTTTGTTGTGTAAGTGAATATTTATATAGTTAAAATAATCAAAATAAAAAAACTATGTTATTTTATAATGTGAAATATATTTTAATTTATCCCATAAAACAATTTAAAACATGGCTTCTAAATTTCGATTAAGATATATTTTTAGACCATTGGTAAATCTAATAGCAAAAGGTTTAATTAGAATAGGTGTCACACCAAACTTAGCTACTATTATAATGCTCTCTTTTTCAGTCCTTAGCTTTATCTCTTTAGTATTTTTTCGAAATCTTTTATGTTTTTCTATTTTTGTGTTTATTACTGGAA
>JAHQWI010000066.1 GCA_029856085.1 Promethearchaeia archaeon
CCCCCACACAGGGGTGTCATCATCTGTCTCGTTTTTTCACAGATAATTCATCCTTAATTGGGATTTTGAAGGTTTTTATCAATAATCGATGTCATCATTTTAATGGAAGGTCGATCTGTTTTATCTTTACCAATATATTTCCATACAATAATCCCATCTTTATTAATTAAAAATTTACTTGGAACTGCCTGCTTTATTTTATAGTCTTTTCCTCCTCCAGGAGCATACCAGTAAACACCGTATTCTTTAGCTATTTTTGCCCCGCGATCAGATATCATATCGACTTTAAAATTGTTGTCTTCTTTAAATACTTTTAATAACCTTACGCTATCACTTGCAATTGATAGAAGTTTGATTTTACGCTTTTTAAATTCTGATAAATTCTCTGTCAATAGTTTTAAATGTTTCTTACAATGACTTCACCAGTTTCCTCGAAAAAAATCAATTAAAACACCATTAAAGTCCTTAAGAAGATCGTTTAAATTAATGTGGTTACCATAAATATCGACAGTATTTATTAAAGGTGCTTTAATGCTAATAGCTATTCCATTTGGTCTGGGGAGTTCTTCGTTGTTCATAATATTCCATTTTGTCGAATTGAATTTAAATAAGATCATTATAATCTGTAAAGTCATTAAAATTTGATATAAGACAAGAAATAATGAGATACTAATAATCCTCAAAAAGGAATTCATTCAAAACATCAAAAGCTTTCTCGACATTATCCCCAGTTTTAGAAGATAATTCAATAAATGAAGCTAAATTGTATTTTTTTGCAGCTAGTATCCCTTCTTCACGTGTGACTGCTCGAAATTCATCTAAATCTTTTTTTGAACCAATTAGCATTATTGGGATATCTCCCGCATTCTCTCTAACTATTTGTGTCCAATCTGGTAAATGTTCTAGACTCATTGGATTTGTTATATCATAAAGAAAGAATGCACCATTTGCTCCTTTACTATATTGAGAAAGTAGAAATCTGAATCGTTCTTCACCACCAAAGTCCCAGATTTGTAATTTAACTTTCTTGCTGTTAAAAAGTGTTGTTTTAGAATAGAAATCAACCCCTAGTGTCAGTTTTAAGTCTTGCATGAAGTATCCCGAGATATATCTAAGAGTGAGTGATGTTTTTCCTACTGAAGCATCACCCAACATCATTAATTTAAACGTATAATCGTACTCTGTCATTCTCCTCAACGATCAATTTGTTTCGGGAATTTTTCTTAGCTTTTAAGAGTAATATCATTTTAAAAGCTCAAATAAAACCTTATGATATTAATATACCTAATATTAATTAATTTTTGTCTAATATAAACTTAATATTTCATCCTAGGCAAAAATCATACCAATAATAAAAGGACATTAAGACAAGAATGGGATATTGAGCAAGGAATTAATGAATATTCAAAAAATATGAAAATCAAAGCTAATAAAACGCCAAATGCAAAATAATAGCCAAAATAGGTTATAGTTGTAGTTAAAGGGACTATAAAAGGGGGAACGTGATAGAGAGCAAATAGGATCGATGAAATTATAACAGAATATGCTAATTTTATTTTATTATTAATTTTTTTTATGAGGAATCCTCTGAAAAAGGCTTCCTCACAAGGACCAATTATAATTATTTGTAGTATCACAAGAATGATTATTTGGATCATATTGGGCAGGATGGGGAGAGTTCTAATTACTCCTTCTTGTCCTACTTCAATAAATCTAGTACCAAACAAATTTTCTATTATTATATGTCGAAAAAAGATGAGAATGAAATCTCCAAATGAGAAAAATATGACGCCAATACTTAAACCAGCGATAACCTTAATCAAAATATCATTATTCTTCTGAAACCCCATTTCAAACAATAATTTTTTGAAGGTTTTTTTCTCAATTTTACTAGAAATATAAGCAGGTATAATAACGAGGAATATCTCCAGAAATATTAACCCTATTAAAATCCAAGGGTTTTCTCCTAATTGTATTGTCATTTTATTATAAATTTGCTTTTCATTTAACCTTAAAAAATCAAAAAATTAAATATCTCATTATTATTATTATTATCCCTATTTTTTAGTTCTTGTAATGACAATAAGAGAAAATCCCATTAGGCTTAATAATAATAAATTTACACTTCCTAATAGGAAAAGTGCATTAAGAAGTAATATGGGCTTGACAAAAGAACAAATTTTATTGAAAGATTTAAAAATTATTGCTAAAGAATATCTTGAGCTTGAAAAATTAAAGAAAACATTTTCTAAGATTATCTTGAAAAATCTATACGAGTTAGATTTTTCACATTTTATAAAATCTCCAAGATTTTATATTAAAGAAAAATTTCTAAAGAAATCATTATTATCTTCGAATTTAAGAGGTTTAAACATCGTAAGTGTTGATGGAAGCTCAGTGACAAAGAAATTCATGAATGCTGATTTCTCATTTTTAAAAGGAATCGCTGTAAAATACTATTTTAAAGAAAATCATGTTGCAAATATTGAATATTTCCCAGATTTGAGTGGTTTTAATAATTATTTTGTTCAGGGGGATTTTTTTAATCGAGATGAGAGTACTGTTGATGCTAAAGTCTCAATGGACATGAGATACTTAGAAATCAATTTACTTAATGAGATGATAAAAAATTCTAATGATATTGATCTCATAATAATTGATGGATCCATAGTTATTATGCCCATAAATTTATTATTTTCTAAAGATCCTGAGATATCGATAAAATATGATATTTTATTAAAAGAATATCACAAATTATATTCAAATTGCAAAGAAAAAGGTATTATCCTAATTGGCTCAATTAAGGATACAAGAACATCTGCATTATCAAATCTTTTATGTGACTCAATCCAATTATTAAAGCCAAGTTATTCAAAGTTGAGCGATTTTATTAAATTAAATTATAGAGAAGTTATTGGATATTTCTCAGACACCGATTTATTTAATAGATTACTGAAAAAGTCTGAAAGAAGCTGTATTTTTAATTGTAAACGAGAGATCGATAAAATAAGAGACACCGGAATAAAAAAGGAAATCCCATATTATTTTCCACTTTCATTTTATGCATTTTATCTTAAAACAACTAGATATGATACACCTTGTAGAATCGAATTTTTTATGGATGAAAAAGATTCTATTGAAGAAGCTTCTAAAAAAGCAGATTTAATTTCTTCAATTTTACTACCTATATCAAGTTTAAATGAACACTATGGACTACCTATTCCTCAAATTGAAGCACATAAACGTTCTGTATTTAAGCCAAATGAGGTTGATCTTTTGTTGAATAATCTGACAAGAATTTTGCATATGGAGGGGATTTCACTATTAGAAAAAAGAAGAAATAGAAGACCTTTTTAGCCTTTAATATATTGCAATCGGTTTAAAATAATATCTTCGAAGAAAACGTGTATTTTTTCTAGTTTTTCATTCTTATATCCAACGTCAATTATTCTTTTTTCTAACTCATCTATATCTGACCTATTAGAACTTATGTAATAGATATAATGAGCTTTCTCATAATTTAGAAATCTCTTTAGTTCTTTAAGGAAAACAATTAGTATTTCAATCCCTTTATAACCTCCCTCCCAACTATGATCAATACCTTTTTTATTTATAGTTTCCTTTATTAATGGAGAGGATGGTAAATATGGGGGATTAAAAACTATAATATTAAATTTAGACCTTAAAGATTCTGGAAAAGATTTAAATAAATCAGATTGAAAGTATGTAATTTTATTTTTGCTTTTATTAAGAATTTCATTTCTTTTAGCACAAATTATTGATTCTTCTAAAATATCAGAGGCATATATTTTTGGATTGAATTTTGGGTAGAGAGATTTAAGTATTTGAAAAAAAATTGCGATGATACCTGTACCAGTACCCATATCTAATACATTTTCAATTTCTTCTAACTTAATTCCATCAAATAGATCATCATTTATTTTTTTTCTAAAATAATCAATTAATAAATATGAATCATCAGAGGGATAATAAACATTCTTCAAATCACATTCGATTAAAGGATCGGGTACAAATTTAATTGTTATCAAATCCTCAGTAGTTTTAATTTAGGAATAAAAAATTTTGCTTAGTTCTATAAATTCTTCAATGTTAAAGTTAAATAATTTTTTATTTTTATAGTTATTTTCGTGTAAAATTTCTAAAATTTTCGCTTTTGTATGGTAAGGGTCATCATTAGCTTTAAAAAAAAAGTAGAGGGCATTCACGATGTTTTTATTTTTGTATGGCATGATTCCAGCAATAAATTTTAAAAATAATTGAACTGATTCTTCCTTCAATAAAATAGGATTTAGACTTTCTTTGGGAACAATTTTAATAAGAGTAAGATCAATTTTTGGCATAGGATAAAAGCTATTTCGCGGAATTGAATACTTTACAACTGGTTTCATAAAAGAATTTAAACCTATGCTAATTCTAGAAAATCTCTTATAATTTTCTGATAAAAAAACTCGGTCTGCAATACTTTTTTCAATAGTCAATATCCCTTGAGGAGGATTTTTTTTGAAAAACACTTTTTCTAAGATGGGCCCAGTTATCTTATATGGAACATTTGATATAGCCTTATTGTGTGATGGAATATCAACTTTTAAGATGTCATCATTAATTATTTCAATATTGTTATATATTGAGAATTTTTCTGAAAGATATTTGCTAAGAATCGGGTCAATTTCAACTGCATATACTTTCTTTGCTTTTTCTATTAATGATTCTGTTAATGCACCTATACCAGGCCCGACTTCTAATATAATATCCTCTCTTGAAATCTCAGACAAATTTATTATTTTTTCTAATATACTTGTGTTGGTTAAAAAATTTTGACCTAAATGTTTTTTAGGTTTGAAATCCAATTGATTAAGGATTAGTTGTACGTCTTTAAAATTCATATTATTTATTCATATTTTTGAGTTTTACTAAAAAGGTAGTACTTTACATCTCTTTGGAGTTCTTTTATAATTCTTTGAGAAATTAGTTTAGCTGGATTTGAAATACTCGTTCTGTCAGAAATATCTTGAAATGTTACGAATTTTTGTCTTTCTCTTGCTTCAAGGATTTCCCACATATGTTTTTGACCTATCCCTGGCAGTAGTTTTAAAGCGTGCATTCTAGGAGTAATCGAAGTAGAGTTATTAAAGAAATTGATAAATTCTTCCTCATATATTAAAACCTCATTTTCAAGAAAAGGCTGAATTAACGCTTTTGATGTGCTTGTTAAATCATCAAGATCGATTTTCTTCAAGACTTCTCTTAATTTATCTTCATTTAAAAATCCCTCATAGGTTTTTTGTTCTTGAACTTTAATATCAGAGTTTTTGTTTATTTTAACTTCATAAAGAACAAAATCTGGAAAAGTAAGAACTTGTGCTATCGGTGTTTTTGCCCAGCTTGGTCTATCTTCCTCTGGATGACCATGCAAAAGAAGATCTAAGATTACAATTTCCCGAAATTTTTTTATAAACTGTTTTTTCTTTCTGGGACCACTTTGATAACCTCTTCTGCGAGGAGGACCTCTGTATCGATCTCTTCTTTCCATCATTACCAATAATTTTAATTTTTACTTTTCCTTTAAACATTTCAAAATTTCAATTTTTATAAACTACTTAATGAATTGGGGTAGTTCATTAAAATTTAAAACAATATAGATTTATAAATTCTTCGATCTAAATTAAGATAATTCCAATTCTTCGATCTAAATTAAGATGATTCTAATTCTTCGATTTCCTCAATAATAACTTCTAACTGTTCGTTATTCAATGTTTTTCCTGTAAAAGATTTTTCAAGTATTACCCTAAGCTCCGGAACTGATTTTGGAAACACGTTAATAATATTAATCGTATAAATTTCTTCAAAATCATACTTATCCATAAGAAATTTTTTTATTTTTTTTGCCTTTTTGACATCTATTTTGGCAAATTTATTAACGTAATTATAAGTAATTTCCTGAAAATGAGACATGCCTTCTTCAGAATCAATTTCTTCCATTTGTTCCTTTACATATTCCATCATTTCTTTTACTTCCGGGATGGAAACCGTTTTTTCGTCTATCTTTCTTCCAGACATTGCCACACCAATATTAATATCTATTTTATTTTATAGAAACAGGATTTAATCTTAGGTGTTCTGTACCAATAATTAGAGTTTTGGTTGCATTTCCTAATTTAACTTCGACCAGATAACAGCGTCCTCTTTTCTCTATGATTGTACCAGTTCTACCGTGATAACGACTGTGAGGCATACCTCGCTTGTGTTGAGAGGGGTCAGTGATTATATCAACTTTGTTATTTACTTCATAATCAATTAAGTATTTTTCAACTGATCCTAAGCCTCTATCGCGAACATTTTTTCTGTGTTTATGTCGACTTTTTTTACGGTAGCCTCTGTGCTTAACGATAGTCAACCAGCTCGTGTTTTTAATTGGTAGTATGAAAATAAATCAATTAATTTAGTAGAAATATGAATAATTGTTTATTTATTTTTTGATTTTGTGTAAATGATTTATTTATTATCAATCTTAGGTTGAGATTTCTAATACATCTAACTCTTTGCATATTAGCGGTGTTTTAAAGATTTCTGAAAATGAGGGAGACGTTCTCCCATCGTCCCCGTTAATAAGTTCTTTTATGTAAGTTCCCCCTTGGGTTTTGATTGTAAATTCAAACAGATTGGATTTAACAAACTTTCCTTCTATATTATAGATAAATTTACCTCTAATTTTATCAGCACGGCGATGAGCAACTCTGTTGGGTGTTCTTTGATGGATTTTTTGATTTTCAAATGTATTTTTCAATTTATTTAATTTTTTTTCAAATTCTTCCTTAGATATCTTATTATTAGACCCTACTAAAGATCTATATACTTTTTTAGTGTCTTTTGCTTCAGTTTTAAGTCTAATTACTTCTCTTTTATTGCTATATCTTAGATTCCGAACCCTTACTTTTTTCTTATTATTTCGATTTATTTTTTTCTCTATTTTAAATAGATCTAATTTGCGGGTTTTAGGATCTCTTAATTCGAGAATGAATGGTCTTCCTAAACCTAGCATCCTTACATCTATATCTTCTCTTCCAGCCCCATGAAACTTAGAATCTTTAGCCTCAGATTCTTTAACAAATTCTGGGCTTACTAATTCTTCTACGCTTATTAAATATTGTTTTCCAGTAAAATTACATCTTTTACATCCTTTCCCCATGCAATTTCTACAAAACCAGTGAGTTTGGGGGATTCCTCTCATTAATTTATTATATCTTCCAAAAATAAAAAGAGATTTCAGGTTTAATTTAATACTGAATAATTCATAACCTATAAAATATACTAATAAAACATCTGGATTATTGAATTCAGGAGGTTTGTTAAGTATTTCCATCAGATTTTTGCCGACTACACGATTGAAATGACTTTTAAAAGATTCTGCTTCTAAAATGTTGAATTCTGCTTTAAATTTATCCTCCTTATTTATTATTTGAGAGTCTGGAGTTGATCCAACTAAGAAGTTATTAAATTCAATTCCTTCAAGAACTTCTATACCTTTTTTTGCATACTTTTCAATTTCTAAAAAAATGTTATTGCAAAGATGACAAGATCGGTTTGTATTCTTTAGTGTATATTCGATACCCTCATTTTTTAATACAGTTTGAGCAGGTAAATATTTAGCTTGTTCGGCTAATAATTTTAAATAAAATATTGCCTTTTTTTGCTCCTGATTATTATTCGATAAATACTTTCTATGATTTTCCATAGTTAATGAAAGTAATAAAGAATCTCCTCTTTTTTGGTTTGTTGTTTATGATGCTAATAGAGAAAACATTCTACCAAGACAATGGATGCATATATAATATTCCTGGTAAATTTGTAGAACTTTATCAAAAATCATATTCATTTAAATCTAGTAAATTATTATTTATTGATTTTATCTAAGATATGAGAGTGTATTTAAAAAAATTTTAAAAGTAAAATTTCTAAATACTAAATTATTAAATTTTCGAAATAGAGTTTAGTCTTCTTCTTGGTCCCAGCCGAGGTCGCGTAGCACAGTTCCTAACGTTTCTGATTCTTCCTCTAATACAAATTCAGTATCATATTCAGAAGCATAAGATTCAATTTCAAAATCAGGAGGTGCTAATTCTTCTAAAGAAGGTAGTTCATCTGATGATGGCAATTCTTCTACCGGAGGAGATTCCTCATAAGTCGTTGCTTCCTCTATAAGTGATGGTTCTTCAGAAACTAAATCCTCTTCAATTTCCATTGGTGTGTAGTCATCCAGAGCTATTGGAGGAACTTCATCGTCATAAACTTTAAATTGTGGGTGAGTTTTAGAAATAGATGTCTCTTCAAATTGATTGATTTCTTCAAATTGAGGGGTGATAGTTTCCCCTATTTCTTTCACTTCATGATCAATACCAAGGTCAATGGATTTTGGGATTGAGACAACATTACTATCAACTTCTGCTTCAAGATCCTCGAATTTTTCGCCTTCTTTTTCCCAATCATCCAAAAATCCTAACAAATCATCTAAAGCAGCTTTATCTTGTTCAACTGAAGGTTTTTTAATGGTTGAAACCTTTTCCTCCATTTGTTGTTGTTCGATTTTCTCCATTTCTGACACTTCTAAAGAAAGCATCATTTCAGTTTCTTCATCGCCAGAAATTAATTTATTTAGCTTTCTTGCTAATTCTCTCAAATAACCTAGATAAAATCCTATTCGGACAACAGCTCTTAATCCCCCAAATACGATAAATTCATCATTTATCGCCATTAATATGCTATATCCAGAAGAATTATGTAAAATTATTTCAGTTAAAGCCCCATGGTCAGTTGCTTGATTTAATCTTAAACCTAAATCAATTAAAGCTGTACTTGAGGCCGATGTTGCATCCGCATCCAAGTCTGAGGATGATGCGGTTGCTACTTTCATCCCTACTCTATCAAGGACGGCCAAATTTTCTAATTCAGTTTTACTCTCTTCATCTTTTAAAAGATACATCATTTTTTCTTGGATATCTTTAGCAATCGATGACATTTATTATTCCTATACAAGATAATTTGAATTGAATAAGATTTTAAAATTGAGATTTAAGTATAAATAGAAAGACTATTTTAATATATTTTTTCTTTATTCTATTTTATTTAGAACTTATCTAAATTCATTTGAGTAGTAGAAGATTGTTCAATCTTCCCAAAAGAATAATCAGATAAGTCAGTAATTATTATCTTAATTTTATCGACTACTTCTTTTGGAGTTAGAGCATTTGTGTCAATAGGAAACACATTGGTTTTAGTAGATAAGAATTGTTTATAATAAGTAAGAATTTTTAGTAAATAGTTATTATCATCCTCATTCCATTCTCTTCTTATTTTATCAAGTGAGCCTCTCTGTACTATCCTTTTTAAAATTACATCAGGTTTCGCAGTCAAATTAATTATATAATTTTCCTTCCACTTAATGGAACTATAAGTATCTAGAATAAGAGTAAAATCTTTCTCTTTAAGATTTAAACTCTTAGAATATATTAATACACATAAAGGAGTTCTATCTAATATTATTATTCTACCGTTGTAATTATTATCAAAATTCATAATATTTTGATTTCTTCTAATGAGTTGTTGAAGAAAATGAAGTTCACTTCTAAAACCAATCTGCTTATCTGAAGAACCAAACGGAAATGGCGGTTTTTTTACATATCTTTCAGGAAAAAATTTAAATTTATTATTTTCTTTAAGTATTTTTTTAAGAAGATTGAAGACTGTTGTTTTACCTACTCCATGAACCCCCGCAAGGGATATAACTATATTGTCCTTAGAACCCTTATTTCTGTAAAACGTCTTACTCAATCTTTTTACTCCTATCTACTAATATTTTATCGTGTAAAAATAATTGAAATAATTATAGAGATTATTGATTTTCCTTATTATTAAAATTTTATATTGAGGGAGTAATGAAAGGTTGAAACTAAAAATAGATTAAGACAATTAAGAGAATGTTATAAAAAACACTTGCAATGAGAGTACTATAAATGTTCCCATTTGATAATTCAAAAAGAATTCCTAATACTACAAATCCCAAGAAATTCAATAAGAAGTAGGCGGGATTAGGATATATAAATATAATAAAAATTGAATAGATCAATGCAACCGAAAGAATTGTATAAACGTCATTACGAAATTTCTGTTTTAAAGCGTTATGCAAAACGCCTCTATATACAATTTCTAATGATGCCGCTCCAATAGCAATTAATACTATAAGCAAGAAAACATATATAAAATCTGCATCTCTAATAATTTGATTTTGTATGATGATCTCAGTTTCCATATCAAAAATATCCAAGCCTATCTCGGCTAAATAGCTGATTAAAGAATTGTAAAAAAGGTTTAGTAATATTAAACTAATTGCTCCTATTACACCTATAAAAATGCCTATTAAAACTCTTTTAGAATCTTTAGAAAAGCCTAATTTTGAATAGCTATGATTTTTTGATAGTATGTAATATATAGGATAAATAACAATTAACATTTCAGGGATTTGGCTTACTATAAGCATTTGAATATTTTGTTCAATAGATTCACCGTCCCCTTGAAAAACTAATAAGAAATATATAAGAAAAAAGGCTATAATGTAAACGTATATACAAGTTCCAAAGACATTTAAGCCTTCTTTTAAATTCCATTTATCCTTTTTTAATATAAATTTTTGTTCGGGTTCTAATTTTTTGTCTGTAAATATCAATCCTGGTTTTTTTTGGATAGCAATTTTTTTTACCGCAGGAATTTTTTCTAAGGTAGTATTGCAAATCGGACATTGTTCTAAAATTGTTGAGGTAACAATTGAACCACAACCAGGACATTTACGTGAAATTTCAACCCTTTGCATTGAAACTGGTTTATGAATAGGACGTGGTCCTATTGGTGTTTCACTTGGACTAAGTTTTATCACTAGCTTACCGCAATTTGGGCAATAAGTTTTATTTTTCTCGACATCAGCACCACAATAAACGCAGTATTTAATTTTTTTTTCGTTATCTTTCGACATTATTTACCATTTAATTAAAATTTAGAAAACTCTGTTTTCAAGTAAAATTCTTTTTTAAATTAATATTTGCTTTAATATATAAACTAGGGATTAAATAATTTTTGATTATATTTTTATCTACAAAGATTGTCCCGTATCAAGAACGTGTTATCATGTTAAAGAGAATATTTACAAAAAGAATTAATGAAATCTATGCAAAATATATGAGTAAGGATGTGCTCATTACTGATGACATGGCTAACTTTTTTGGGCTTGAATCATTAGGAACATGGAAAGTCCGCGGGAATGGGGTCTTATTACTTACAGAAAAAGAATTATACTTTGGAATGTGGAAACCCAAAAA
This sequence comes from Promethearchaeia archaeon, assembly GCA_029856085.1. Taxonomy (GTDB): domain Archaea; phylum Asgardarchaeota; class Lokiarchaeia; order Sigyniarchaeales; family SOKP01; genus Loki-b32. Next base: position 11,385 of record JAHQWI010000066.1, read on the forward strand.
AGAGTTATTAATTCCAGTTAAGTCTATCATTAAGATTAGAAATCCAAAATCTCATATGCATAGATCTGCTTTTAGGCCTCTTTTAAAAATAATATATAAGAATGAAAACGGAGAATCTGATTCAGTAGCTTGGCATGTACGTCATTTAGGTAAGTGGAATGAAATTCTAAATGAATTGATTTCAACTAATATATAGAATTACGTATTTCTACTTTCATTATACTTTTTCATGGTCTTTTTTGTAATATTAGATAATTCGATTAAAAGTAAACTGTGATATAATGAGATGGAATCATAGTACTCATCACTCTGATCAGACTTTTCAGCGTAAACTAATGCCATTTGAGCATTCAGTGCAGCTTTCATTAGTAATTCTATCCCTTTATAAATAAGATTTGGGTTCCAAGTTTCATTTTGAGGATTGGACCACCACATAGGACATGAATAGATTCCGCGATTATAGAAGTATCTGGCGGTGTTGTAGTAATTCTCAATCTCCCTGTCTGTTGTTAAATCTATATTGTCAGCTAAATTCATTAAATTGTTGAGACTATTCACTAGTTTCCAATAATTCTTATGGATATTGTTTTCTGGATGTTTCCATAAGGGATAAAGAATGCCTGCTTGAATATCTTCATAGGTTGTACTCCAGCTCGATTCACGTGGGATGATTTTTTTATTACTAAATGGAAAATATCGATCCAATTCTGAAATAAATACAGTTCTAATTCTTTCTTCCTCATTAATAAGATCTAATACCTTTTTTAGAAAAGTTTTTTCGTAATTTTTAATATGATGGCCAAATGTCTCGCCATCCATAGCAGTAATAATAAATCGATCAATCTTTGTGAAAGATTTTTGCTTAGGGTCTGCCTTTGGCTGGAAAATCTCCTTAATTGTTTTTATAAATTCTTTTGCTGATATATTTTTAAAGGAAATCTTGTTACTAAGAATATCATCCCTGAAAAACAATTGAAGTCCATCAGGAGAAGTATAAATTTTATCGTATGACCAATCCTCAGGACAAGCAATGCCACTCATTATAACCCATTTGTATCCTAACTGACGAATATATTCAGCAACGCTTCCAGATATTGCCAGTTCGGGTGGAAAAAAACCTTTTCTTTGCCATCGACCAAATTCTCTCCTATTTATTTCTTCGTTCATCTGAATTTGATATTGGACTTCTTTTTTAGGGATTAAGGGGAGGATGGGATGGAATTTAGCAGTCCCGACGATTTCAATTTTACTTTCAGATACTAAGTTTTTTAATAAATCCATAGTATCTGATAAACCAAATTCATATAATAACTCAATAAGAACACCACTGATATTTAAACAAAATTTAATATCATCATATTCGTTTAATAAGCTAAATAAAGGTTTGTAGCATTCTTTATCTATTGATTTTAAAACTTTAAGGTCTTGGTTGGCTGGCTGGTAAATGTGCAGCAGAGGAGCCCAGAATGTCGTCATGGTTCTTGGTTAGTATTAATTTACTATATAATTATTCAATAAAGAATGAATTTTTAAAACTATGTACTATTTGTTAACATTATCTAAATGCTTTTTGAGTGATAAATTTGAGTGAAATAAAATTTGGTCATCAATTATATTATCTTCATTCTTATGACTTTTTTCGAAAAAAAGTTATAGCAGCGAGTAAGGAAAATTGGGATTCTCTTTGGCTTCCTGATCACCTATCTGGTATGGGAGGTACATTAGTTGATGATTATTTGAGTCCCTGGTCACTGTTTGGTGCAATGGCAGAATTAGTTAAGGGAAAATCTTTTGGGACGGCTGTTACAGATCCTCATAGAATCCATCCGGCAGTTCTTGCGCAGTTATGTACTTCTATTAATCACCTTACAGAAGGTAATTTTATTTTAGGGTTTGGTGCTGGTGAGGCGATGAATTTAAAGGCTTACGGCATTCCTTCTGGTCATGCGCTCTCTAAGATGAGAGAGGCTATAAATATGATGAAGTCATTCTGGGATGAAGGAAGAAATGTTTCGTTCAAGGGTCAGCACTATAATGCGGAAAATGCAGTTTTACTCCCAAAACCCGTATCAAAAATTCCTTTATGGATAGGAGCCAACTCTCCAAAAACTTTAAAGCTGACTGGTGAAATAGCTGATGGATGGATGCCTGTTGGAATTGATTCCAAGTCCTATATAGCTAAAAAACAACAAATTGTTAAAGCAATGAATGAAAAGGGAAGGGATTTGGACAAATTTTCATTTGGGGTATTTCAATTTACCTTTATTAACGATGATACAAATAAGATCAATCAAAGAATACAAGGAAGTAAATTTGAATTAATAACAAGTCCTCGTCGAATAAAAGAATTAGGATATTGGAAAGATGAGTACGAACAACTGTATATAGATGCTACCGGCTATAAAAGTGAAGAGTTGAATATTCTAAAGATTGATAGAGATGATGTTTTGAAATTTGATCTTAGAAAATTAGAACCGATAGTAAGAGATATTCCAGATGATTTAATACGCGATGGCACGATGATTGGAACAAAAGAAGATATCATTAAAAGAATTCGTACGTATGTAGAAGCAGGCGCAAATCATTTCATATTTTCATCTACTAATGGAGCTTCGAGTAAAAATGCTCCATTTACTTACTGGGACGCTTCAAGAATAATTAGCGAAGAAATAATTCCATTATTTAAAAACTCGAATGTCTAAAATTTATAAATACTTCTTCTTATCTTATTTTTCAATTATAGTTTCTTTAATAGGTGTACCGAAATGAGTCGCACCAGGACCTATATGAACTAAGACCTTATCTCCAATCTTAATATCAACAACAGGTTTAGCTTTACCATCAACTCCTACTAAACGAATTGTTTCAGCATTTTGGCAAATGCAACTTATAGGAATTTTTTTATCTTCTATTGAAGCTTCCAATTCAAATCTCAACATTGGCCTTGTTTCAATTTTAACCCTTCCAATTGATACAATTCTAACCTCACCTTTTTCTGTAATTGCTAAAACTCTATCTCCTCCTTTCAATTCACTCAGATATTTGGTTCGATATTTTTTTTCTGGATCATCGTCAGGTACTAAAACATAAGCAGATACATCCCCCGCGTTGACTCTAAATGGTCTGGATGCTACAAATTGTGTTTCAAATGTTTCGGAATGAATTAAACAAAAACCTGTAGCTGTTGAACCTACCAAAAGTCCTTCTCCTACTTTTAGAAGTGAAGTTGTATCGACACACACTCTTTCAGCTTCAGGTATACTCTCAATATTAACTACTTTTGCTTTTAAAAGTTCAATCTGAAAAGTGACATGCATAAGCTTTTTTAATTGAATAATATCATTGATACTTTTTGGCGTCAAAAGTATTCCATCTACTCCAATTTCTAATGTTTTTAACATTAATTCCGCTTCATCAACTGTATCTACTGCAGCAATTAAATCAGTATCGGTTTTATGCATTTCGGCTATAAGGTTTTCAAAAGGGATAATTTTCCAGTCTTCAGCTGATACAATAATAAAATCGACTTGTTTACTTTTAGAAAGTTCTATAATCGCTTTCTCATCATCCTTCGATTTTAATTCTTTATAAAATCCAATTATGCCTTCTGAAATTTCATTATTAGCTAGTATTTCATTTAGTTTCTCCATAGTATCAGTTATAAAATAATTCACTGGAATATCCAGATCTTTTGTAAAGAGATTAATACGTTCTATTTTTTTAAACTCAGAATAAGTTTTATTTGATACTAAATAATTTAAGATGTCCTTATTAAATGCTTCTTGAACTAATTCTTTAAAATTGCTTTGCTTACTCTCAAAATTTAGGATTATTTTTTTCATAATAAATCAAAATTTGGTCTATGAAAACTTTTTTGTTGAGAATTAATTTATTATATTATATTGAATAATATTAAATTTTTAAGTTAGTAAAATCATATAATTCATAAAAAAAAGAGTTGAATAGTCAGTGGGATTAAAAAAAAAGCTATTTCCTCGGAAAGGTAAAGAGAAAGATGACTTAATATCAAAGGCTAAGGGCCATATCCATAGATTAAATTTAATTAATAGGAATTATAGCAAACGAGCTGAGATAAGCCGTAAAAATGCGAAGATAGCATTGAAACGTGGTGAAAAAGATCGCGCGAAGAATTATCTTATTCAATACAAGTCTTATAATACTAAAGTTGATAGAACAAGTAATATTAGGGGGAAAATAGAACGGCAGATTCAAGCAATCGAAGAGGGACAATTAATCTCGGCTACAGGTGATATTTTTAGTGGAATACGCGATGAATTAGAATATATTGCTACAAAAGCATCTCCTGCAAAGGTTGCAGAAATTGCAGAAGATTCTGAAGCTTATGTTGCAGAAATTGAAGAGGCCGCAGATATTTTAGCAGGAGACCCTGAAATTGATCTTGCAATTGATGTTACAGAGGAATTAAATCAACTTGAAACCGAGATGCTTCTTGATCAAGGAGGAACAATGCCTGAAACACCTTCAGATGATTTACAGTATATTCCGGAATATGAAATTGAAGAACTTGACGAAGTTAAATCAAAAGAAAAACTAAATAAAGAAATAGAAAAATTAAAGAAGGAACTACAAAGCTAATACTTTTTCTTAAATTTTTTACACATTCCAGATAAATTTATCATTATTTGATTCTTTTTAACGCTTGGACCATATTTTTTAGTTTTCTGATTGTAATTTCATAACTGAGTTCTTCTCCAAAAGTGTCTTTTAAAGGCAGAAAACCACAATCAGGTTTAATTAATAAATTTTCCTTACCGTATTGTTTAATTGCCTTTCGAATATAAGCTTCAAGAGTGTCTATTCCTTCAACATAATCATCGATTTCATATCCTTCTACGGGTAAAAACTTAGATTTAACTGTGCCTAAAGCTAAAAATTTATCGGTATTTGTAAGATGTTCTTTTTGAAAAATATCAAAGTTTTCCTCGTTAGTTCTAAACTCATGGTCTAATATGTTCACTTCAGTTTGAAGGAGTATATCACGGCATTTAGGGCTAATTCTTCCACACACATGAATTGATGATAAAGATTTAATTTCTGAGATAGATTTATTTAGAATTTCTAAAATGAAATCTTCAGAGTGAAATAGCACTTTTCTTCCTATTAAAATCCCCAAAAGAGGTTCGTCCATAGAAATTATATCTATACCCATATCATTATACGCTTTTCCTAATTGTTTCATGATTTCTGCTAATTTTTCCACAATCCAATCTATCATTACTGCTCTAGGTTCTGTAAAGATTCTGGCTTTTAAACCCTTAGCAACTTCACCTTTCAAAATTATTTCAGATGCTAAGGTGAATGGACCAGTTAAACAGGCTTTTGTTCCTTTAATTTGTTCTAAAAGCTGTGGTCGTTCATTAAAAAAGCTTTTAATAAATTCACCGTATTCTAAGGCTACCGGGTTTTCCGGGATTTTGAAATCATCTGATAAATAAAATTTATGGTTAATTTCTTCTAATTGGGTAATTTCTTTTGCTAATGGGGATAAAAACTGAGAAATCATAGAAATTAATTGAGGATAACATGGATAATCAATGCCAATTTGAATTAAATCATTAAATGTCTTTAGCATATTTTCATTACTATTATTTAAAGGCCAACTTCCAACTACCGTAGTGGAGGGATTATCCATATTTTCTATAAAGCTTAAAAGAATATAAACTTAGATTATGTAAAATATGCAGAATCTGCATAAAATATGTTTTAATAAAGATCTAAGTATAGAATCTTTTATTATCAAAATTTCTGCTGTTTTGTTTAATGGATTCTAATTCTTCTAAACTCTGTCGTAGATTTTGAATTTTATTATCGATTAAATATATTTCTTTATTTAAATTTCTAAATGTTCTAAAATAATCACTTTCTGATATTGAACCTTGATCAAATTTAGTTTCAAGTTTCTTCAGAGTTGCTTTAAGGCTGTAGTGTTCTTTTTCTAATTCAAGCATTTTTTCATGTTTTTCTCGATCTAATTTAAACAATTTTCTTTTGTGTCTATAAGATTGCTGTGTTAAAGAATTATTTGAATTAAACAAGTCAGATAAATGATTGTTGTTAAATTCTTGGAATGGATATTTATCATTTAATACGTTGGGATTTATTTGATTTGGGTATTGTGGGTTGAAACCTTGTGCTTGTTCTAGATTTCTCGTTAGAACATCCCTCTCTTCAACATCTAGGAATTCCTCATAGTTGGGATTAATTTTTTGAGAATTATAATTTTGGAATCGATTTGGGTTGATGAAGTTTTGAGAAAAAAATTGACTTTGCCTAGGGTTGGCTCCTTGATATTGATACATAGGGTTTATATAGTTATTTACTCCTTGAGGAGATTGAACTGGTGGCGGTGGATAGTATGGCGAATATTGATTATTTGGATTTTGTATTAATGGTTGATTAATTCCAAATTGTCCTAAATTATGATCCTGATAAGAAAATCCTTGATTTCGAGATTGAGGCATTAAAATTGGAATTTGGTTAGGTTGAGCATTAAAATCTTGAGGAAAAATTTGATTATAACTGCTTATTTTTTGAGAACTCTTGTTGTATTGGCATTTTAAGCTAAAAAATGAGTTAATGCTTTCTTCAATGAAATTTACTAACTCATTTAAATCGATATCAACTCTTTGAAGTTTAGTTGCTGATTTGATATCATAAACAGTGGATTCGTCAAATGTTCTTGCCAATAGAATATATTCTATAACTCTAGAAAGAGCATTAGAGGGCAATGTAAATTCATATTTCCCATACTCAAATTCAATATATAGCTTTTTGAAGAATCTTCCTTTTTGTTTTATCCTTATTAAATCTTGAACCGGTGCTTTAAAGGTTAACGCTTGCTTTTTTTTTCTCACACCGAACTCATGAATAAAAGATAAATCTAAATTAGTGATAAATAAAATTCCTCTATCTTTCTTATATCTATCATCTGTGTTCAATCCGTTTACTAATTTGGCATAGATTGCATAAACAGGTTTTTCCTTTTCTGCCAATTTTATTAATTTCTTATAAGTAGAAAAATAGAGACTAATTTTTTCAATAAATTTTAGATTCACTTCAAAAGAACCTATGCTATCTTTAAAAGTTTTAATGTTATTGAATACAAAATCATTGATTGAATTATGGCTTCTTAGAAGATTATCAAAGATACCTTCTATAATTGTTATATTAGTATTTGGTTGAGCGTAAATGTCAAAAAAATATTCTTTATATAAAACCATTTGATGAAAATGAGCATTAATTTTATCAAATAATGTATTTTGCACATATATAAACAGTTTAAAGAGAGCTAATAAATCAGATTCCATTTTAGGAAAATGATAGCATCTTATTGGGGGATCTCTTGCTTTTTTTATTTCTTGTTGAAGAATAAATAACTTATCAAGAGCCTCTCTTAACGGATTAATAAACAAACGAGAATTTTTAATCAATTTTAAGAATTCTTTCTCTAATTCTTCTTTTTTCTCATATATATTAATAATTTTGTGGGATCCACATTTTGGACATGATTTTAAAAGCTGATTTACTTTTATTATATTTTCATTACCACAATCTCTACATGTTTTTTTTTTCTCAGAATCAGAAAACTCTATATTATTCGAATTACACTCTTGGCATGTATAAAAATCAACTTTTTTTTCGTGTAAACAGTCAGAACAACAATTAGCACCACAGTCTTCACAATAATAAGTCAACTGCACATATCTTTGACAAAATCGGCAAACTTGATCTGACATGTTTAAATTTTTAACCCAACCAAATAAATTCAAAAATCTTTACAAATCACTTTATCAGAAGAATAAGAAATATCGAAATATAAAAAATAATTATATTATTCTGGTATCATGTAATATCCAGGTATAATAGAGAAGAAAGTAAGTTTATTACAAAAACCATTACTTAATTATTTTTATTTTTGTTCCAAGAGCTTGACCTGGAACTCCTGCTTTCTTAAAATGGGCTCTTACAGCACCACTATTACCATGAGCACGTGTAATTACACCCTTTAATTCCTTACCAGATGAACTTTTCCAAACAACGGTTCTACCGATAAGTTTATTTGCATCTTTTCTACTCTGAATATTTGAAAAAACTAATATACAATGTTTCTGGTGGACAGTATGGCGACCTCGCTTATAATTTGAGATAACTCCTTCCATACCTAAAATATCTAATTTACTCAATGACATAAGTAGTAACTCAAATAGAGATTATATTCAACTATATTAATGGAAATACTCTTAAACTATTAAGTTTTATTAATGAAAAAAAATGGATCTTTTCAAGAAGTGGTAAAAATGATTAAAATAGAATTCTATCCAAATTATGTATTAATTTAATATCTCATAAGATTTGTTCCAAGCTTCTATATTCAGCATTTTAATTTTTTCTATAAATTGTTTTTCAGAAATTTTGTTTTCTTGACTTATTAATTGGTTTATTCTTAAAATAAGAGAATTCTCAATATTCCTAAGATCCAACCTTCTGTTTATAGGTTTAGTACTAGTATGTTTACACCAAAACCAATCAGGATTAATCGTGGGATATGGTCCTGAATTATAATATTTTTGACCTTCGATAGGAAACACATAAGGCTTATAAATGCTAACACAAGGAAGTGTGGTACCTGTAAACCAGTGTATTTGGTTCCTTTTTTTCCTTAAATGTGATACTTGTGAGCCTGTTGATTCAAAACCTCCATGCATACAAATTCCTGCTTGGTGTTCTCTTAGAAAGTCCATCATCAGTTTTGGAGAAATTTTGTTAATATTTTCTCTCAATAATAGAGTAGCCTTTCCTTCCCTAGAATAAGGTGAAGGCATCGAGGATATTAGAGATCCAGAAAATGTTGTAGCAAAATCAAAATCATTCTCACCTCTACAATATCTTTTCTTTATAGCATGGTCAATAATTCCTTCTCTTCGCATATCTCCTTTACCTCTAATAGAAATACTGTTAGATATAGATCTTACATTTTTTATTTTTTCAACAATCCACCACTCGTCAGCAGTTTCTAATACATAAGCTTCATTAGGATCCGCAATTATAAATGAATTATGATACATCCAACTTGGATCATTGTAAGCACAACCTCCACCCTGACCGTATATCTCTAATAAATCGATAATGACATCCAACGCATCTCTTGCTGTTTTTCCCCGTTCAAGACCTAACCTTAACAAATCCATCCCTAACAATCCAATATTTCTTATTGGTTCCAGTGTATGTGTCGCTTCATTCCCTATTACAACACCATACTCATTTGCACCCATTTCTGCGCCCCACATCCACCATGGTTGGCTTAAAAGGATGGAATAGGTTTCAATAACTTGAGGAATTTCGATATACGTACATTTCAAAACATCTCCTCTTTCATACTTTTTTCGAGGAACATAAACTATTAATTGAACCTCATCAAAAGGACGATCCGAATTCTTACCAAAAATAACATTTCCATCAACAGTAGAATTGCCAAGTGCTAATAACGTATCACACATAATTTTAGTAAATAAAATTCATCTCAGATAATTTAATGCTGTTATTGCATATAGTTTTGTCACGTTTATCAAATCTTCAATATATACAAACTCATCGGTCGAATGAATGTTATTATCTCCTCGAAACGGTCCAATTAAAATTGTTTCTATTCCTTTTTGTTGGAAAAAATGAGCATCTGTTGTTGGCAACATGATTTTAAAATCTCTTTCTTCATTATATACTGCTTGATAAGCATTTTTAACAATTTTCGCAAAATCTGAGTTAATATCTGTTATTTGTGGTTCAATATGTATTGGTATTTGTACTGTTATGTCTAAATCAGGATCATCTTTCTTTAAATCTTCAATAAAATCTAAGATTCTTGTTTTCAATTCATCAATATTTTGTTCTGGTATTGTATTAATCAAGCAATGTAAAACACATTTATCAGGTACAGTATTTACTGAGACTCCTCCTTCTATCATTGTAAAATTAACACTACTAATTTTAGACGGCATATCTGGGGAAAGAGGATATTTAGTTTCTTTAGATTTTAATTCTTCTTGTAATTCCATTAGAAAATTCATAATTGGTAGCATTTTATTGATTGTATTTATTCCAGAATATATATTCCGATTAGGTGGAGGTAAATCTGGCCATCCTTGTGCGTGTCTACGTATTCCTTTAATTATAAAACTTATCTGAAATGTTCCTGCTCGATATGCAACTGGATAATCACATACAGAATCACCTAATAAACATGCATCTCCTTTTACTATTCCATCATTTACAAGAAACTCAGCACCCAATAGCCCTCCAATTTCTTCATTAATTACACCAGTAAAAATTAGTTTTCCATTTAACTTAACCCCCATGTCAATCAAAGCCTTGGTGGCAAAAATTTCTGCTACTACACATGATTTGTCATCAGATGCACCTCGTCCATAAATTTTTTCCCCAATCCTTTCTCCACCATAAGGGTTTTTTGTCCAACCATTAAAAGTAGGCACAGTATCGAAATGAGCATTGAATATTAGAGTTGGTCCCTCTTCATTACCTATTTCACCTATAACATTGTGTCGTTTCCTTTGAGTTTGCATCCCAAACTCGTTCATTTTAGAAGCTATAAATTTTGAAATTTCTTTGTATCTTCCAGGGGGAACTATAGATTGTTTTTTTATCATCTCTTGAAGTAATTCTATAATTTCTTCCCTCATATCATCTATTTTATCTAATAATACTTTCTCTAATTTATCCAAAATTTCAAACCAATATTTGTTTTTAAAATTAAATAAGGGAAAATACGATTTTTAAAATATGTTTTCATTGAAAAAAAGGAGAAAAATAAAGCAATTTTAAATTAAAATGGTTATAATCCCCGAGCACGCCAAATTCCTATATCTTCTTCAAATCCTAATCTTTCAGCACTGGTTTGTTCTCCATTACAAACGTCTTTTAGCATTTTCCATAATATTTCAGATATATCCCCAATTGATTTATTATTAGTTATGATTCTACTGGCATCTACATCAATATTGCTTGCCATATAATCACATGTTTTTGGATTTCCACAGATTTTAATAACTGGAGTTACTGGATTCCCAAATGGAGTCCCACGACCAGTTGTCATAATAATGACTTGAGCTCCAGCTGCAGCAAGACCAGTCACAGATTCAACATCTAATCCTGGTTCTATCATTAGCCATAATCCTTTTCCTCCTGGTTTTTCTGTATAATTAATAACACCTTGTATTGGGGCTTTACCAGCTTTAGCAATATTCCCTAAGGATTTTTCTTCTATTGTACTTAATCCTCCCGCTATATTTCCAGGTGTTGGTTGAGTCCCGCGAATATCAATACCACGCTCCATGGTCCTTTCTAAAAAATCCTTTATAGGTGTTTTAATCATTAAAGCAACTTCTTCATTTATTGCCCTTCTACTCAATAAATGTTCAGTTCCAATCCATTCCGTAAATTCCGGAAGTATAGAAGTTCCTCCTAAACTTACAACTTTATCAGATACAACTCCAACCAACGGATTTGCCGTTATCCCTGATGTGCTATCCGATCCACCACATTCTAAACCTAATGTAAGGTGTGAAAAATCAAAAAACTCTCGCTTTATCTCCCTGGCTTCTTGATCTAATCCTCTACATATACCTAATCCTTTTTCAATTGCATTAATTGTGCCTCCTTGCACGTCCTGTACATTAAAGGATTCTACTGGCTTTTTTGAATCTTTTATGCGATTAGCTAAACTACTGCTTAAAAGATTTTCACATCCTAATCCAATGACAAGAGCACCATAAACATTTGGGTTACTTGCAAGACCTCCCAAGATATTAAATGTATTCGAAAAACTTATTCCTCTTTGACCACATCCGTAAGGATGTGTAATTGCTACGGCATTATCTATTTTTTCAGCTACTCTTCGAACTACAGTATTCACACAAACCACTGAAGATACAACAACTATTTTATTACGAATACCAACCGTTCCATTAGAACGGGGATACCCTAAAAAGCCTTCATCCATCCTTTGTCACCTCTAAATAGGAACTTGTAATATTATGAGTATGAATCCACTCACCCTCATTTATAACCTCAGTTGCAATTCCTATAATTTCGCCATATTTTATTATATAATCCTCTTTTTCAATATGATTAATAGCAAACTTATGTCCTAATGGAATTTCATGATGGATTTCTATAGACCTATCTATAAGATTTATTTTTGCATTTTGAGGAATATCCTCAAGAGCAGTAGCACAATTATCCTTTGAATCAATGATTATATACTTATTTTTCATTATGCTCACAAAAATTCAAATACATTTTTATAAACTTTTTTACTAAAGAACTGCTATAGCATCAATTTCAATCAAACCATTTGGAAATGGACAGGTAGCTTCAATAGTTGTTCTTGCGGGGAATTTTTCTTTAACATCATTCTGCAAAAAGAAATCTTTATAGGCGTCATTCATTTCCTTGAAATTTGACATATTTTTTAAATAAATTGTTGTTTTAACTATATTTGAAACGCTTGCACCCACCGCTTCTAATATTTTTTTAATTTTTTCTAAAGCTGTTAAAGTTTGTTCTCTTATACCTTTAGCTCCTTGATCACCAACCTGACCTGAAATAAAAACAAGGTTTCCTGCTTTTATACCAAGATTATAGGGGCCAGCTTTAGGGGTGCCAGTATCTATCACTTCAATATTGACCATTATACATATCACCTTTACTCTTTTTTGTAACTTACCTTTTTATTAAATTAATATAAATTTGTTCCATTAGTTTTTATTATATTCCTAAAAATATTTACTTTTTGTCGTATTCGAATTAAACAAATCAAATTTTAATTAAGTTTTAATAAAATTCTTTTTTTAAAGACTTAAATTAAATCAACATGAATGATAAATTGATTTTTTGCTTTTAACGGCGCTTAAAAAAGGTTTGAAGCATCGTGAGTGAGAAAAAAGATAGAGTTTGGATATTTACATTCGAATATGCTGGAATTGTTAAAGTAGGGGGTTTGGGAGAAGTACCCGCTAACCAAGCAAAACACCTTGCGGATAAATTTGAAATTACTGTTTTTATTCCATCTCACGGTCAACTAAATAACCTTAAAAAAAATTATGAATGGAAAAAATTACCTTTCAAATGTGTTGGTCAGATTAATCCCTCAATTTTTGGATTGAATGATCTTGAAAGTAATTATAGTATTTCATTTCATAAATCTAAAATCGATAATGTAAATATCATTTTATTAACTGGAGAAAATTCATTTACAAATAGATTTTTAGATGATCCTGCAGTATACAATCCTGATACACTTAGGGGGAAGATTTCTTTATTTAGTATTGGAATGCAATGTTATCTAGATTATCTTATTGATAATCAAAGAGAAAACTTGCCAAATATAATACATCTACATGATTATCATGTTGTAATACCATTTATTGGTATAAAACAAAATTTGATTAAAAATGGCTTAGATGTCTATTCAATAATTACTATCCACTTATTAACAAGACCTAGGTATGAGTTTGAATTTTATACTGGATGTGGCATAGATCAAACCCCGATTAGAGTACTTTTAAAGAATGGTCATACTTTACTAACTTTAAGTGAGATTTTTGATTTATGTAAAAAATATAATCCACTTAATGAAATAGGTCAACTTCCGACTTTGGAAAAAATCGGTGCGGTTGTATGTGATATGGTTACAACTGTTAGTCAATCATATCTTATATCAGACATAATACCGAATTGCGGAAATGACTTAATTGAGTTTAAATCTGATTTTATTTGGGATGGATGCGATTGGGATTACAATGAGATTTATCAGCAAGTCATAGATAAACATGGAGAAGAAATACGGATGTTTTTAGATTATCCAATTGAGAAGAAATTAACTTTATCAGATATGAAGAAATACCTCTTGACTCATAAAATTGCTCATTTAGACAAAAGCCCTCTTATTCGTTCTGAAAAAATACTTAATGTAATAAATGAGATCTCAAATGGCAATCAATTCATTAAGAATGGAAATGTAAAAGCATTTGAAGATTCAGGGCCTTTAGTAATTACTACAGGAAGAATATCACAGCAGAAAGGTTTTGAAACCATTTTTGAAGCAATCCCTGAAGTAATCAAGGTTATACCAAACGCAAAATTTCTATTTCTAATACTACCTACTGATTACAGTTTAGGAGAAATTAAATCATATTCTCAAACTGTTAAAAAGTTCCCAGATAATCTCCGTATAATTTTTGGAGTTGCGAAAGATATTTTTCATTTAGCACATATTTCTGCAGATTTATATTGTGCATTATCAAGATGGGAACCTTTTGGTATCATTGCTTTAGAGGCAATGTCATTAAAGCTTCCCATTATCGCAACACGTGTTGGAGGATTTCAAGAGACCATTATAGATATTAGAAACTTCTCTGAAATAGGCACTGGTATTTTAATTGAAAAAGATAATCCTTCTCAATTTGCTAACGCTTTAATTTCCCTTTTTCTATTAGCAGAAATCTCTAAGAGAGCAAAAAATAAAGATTCGCTTTATGAACAAGAAGCACTTAATATGGTTAATCAAATACCTGATGAAATTCTTAAATCTTTAGTCCTATTAGATCCAGATTTTTATTATAAAATTAAAGAGAATTGCTATAAAAGAGTAGAAAATAATTTTCGATGGAGTATAGTTTCGAAAAAGTTAATTAGCTTGTACAGTAAAATAAAAGAAAAACACACATTAAAAGTTTAGAGTAAAAACCTTGATTCTTTGGGTGGATTAGTTTTCACTCTTTTATTGATGACATTTAGTTCTCATGATGATCCATATGATATTGCTATTTATTTCATGATAGTTTTTCCACTACTTGCAGTAGTGAGCATATTAATAGAATTTAAACCAAAAAAGCGACTATTAGAGAGTTTTAAGAAAAAGTAATTTTATTTAGTATCCCAAAAGGGATTTAGGTTTTGAATTACAGCGTTAGGTTTATCAGGAATAAGTTCTAGTTCTTCTCTAATCCAACTAGAAATCCATTTATATTTCGCTTTAAAACGGCTATCCATAAATATTATTGCTCCTTTGTCAGAAGACTTTCTTATGGGGCGTCCAGAAGCTTGATTAGCTCTTTGAATAGCAGGATATAAATACGCAAAATTCCACCCTTGGTTTTTAAAAACTTTATCATAATACTTAATTTTTGCATCAACTCTTGGAGTAGGTAAATGGTAAGGAAATCCTGCTATGACAACAGAATTCATATAATCTCCCGGATAATCTTCTCCTTCTGAATTCCTTCCTCCACATACTCCAAGTAATACTGCACCACCATTAGATGCTTGTGCTTTAAAATCGTCAACCATCGCATTGTTCTCTGAAGCAGATAATCCAGGATTCTCAATAAAAAGATTTTTACTGTTCTTTTCTATGATATTCTTTATCCCATTTGAAAGAAGGCCTCTAAGGATTTGGTAAGAAGCACAAAATATGCCAATATTTGCTGGTGTACAAGCCAATACCTCATTGATTTTACCTATCATTTTTTTAAACATTGCTGGCGTTCTATTAGCTCTTTTTGTGTCCACACCCTCAATTATTACTGCTTTTATATTTTTCTTTGGAAATGGTGAATCTGTAATTATACCTTTATAGCTCTTACCACTCTCGTTCAACCCCATTAAATTATTATAAATATAAGGGTTTACTGTTCCAGAAAGGTTTAAGGATGTATAAGCTGATTTTAGAATTGGAATTACAATTTCTCTAGGATCTAAAGCTACTATCTCTAATGAAATCGATCTTTTTCCTTTTATTTCCTTAAGATTAAAGCAAAAGAAATAATTATCTAAATTAAAGGTTTTTAACCATTTTAACCAAAATTCAGCTATAGACCCCAAAAAATCCCTTGAAAGTTTACCATTAGCTAACTTCACTTCATGAATTGAAATACTAAATTCTTGAATTTCTTGAATTAAATTTTTAAATCCATTCAAATCTCTGAATTTTAACTTTTCAAATATATATTTTAGATATTTATTTGGATCTACTTCTTGTTCTCCGAGTTTTAGATCAAGTTTTTTTTCATTCAAGTGATCCAACAAGATTTTAACAAAATCTTGCATAATAATGGGGGATCTATACATTTCAAGATCTTTTAAAGATAGCTTCAGTGAATAGGGCGTTAATCTATCTGAATTTACCTCTGTTGCTATATCAATTATATTATGACATTCATCGAGAACTAAGATGCAATTTTTAAGCTCTTGATCAATAAATTGTAAAAATAAATCTCGAATATACGGATTGAAAAGCCACTGATAATTACAGATAATAACTTTCATCTCTTTTAAGAGAAATTTGCATAAAAAATAAGGACATAATCTTTGGTCTTTACAAAAATTTATTAGTTCTTCAGCATCAATAGGTTTATTGAATAATTCTGGTGCTAGCAATACAGGATTTTCCACTTCTCCTTTTTTTTTTAATAAATTTAAGAAATAGCTACAATTTCTATTTTGCCTTAAGTCTCTACAGACTGACATTGACTCTTTTGGATTTAATTTTAATGTTAACAGTGTTTCATTTAAGCACATCTCGTTTCTTCCTCTAATTGAAAGACCATTTAATTTTACAGAAAGGTTATCTTCGGTTATTTTTTGGGATACTTTAATTAATTCCTTAGTAACTCTTCGATTTTGAGAATGTGTTCTACACATATAAATCATCTTTAAGTTTTTCTCGTATACTAATGGGAGAAGTCCACTTAACGCAATTATTGTTTTTCCAGTTCCATTAGGAGCTACTAATAATATATTTTTTTTTGATTTCGAATCTATTTCAATTTGCTTGATAATGTTTTCTTGATCTTTCCTAAATTTGTCATACGGAAAAAAAGATAAGTAATTTATTTTTGTACACCAAAATTGTAATTAACTAGGTCTTACTAAATTTGTTTATTTTAAATTTTATATTGCCAAAGAGTATAAAAATTTATTCAAATAACGATATTAATCGTGTAATACAGGCTTTCTGGCAGCAAGAACAGCATCTAAACGTTTAACAGGTAAATTATGAGGTGCACTTTTTAAAATCTCGGGATTTTCCTTAGCTTCTTCATAGATTTTATTCATTATTTCAACAAAATAATCCAAAGATTCCTTTGATTCAGTTTCAGTAGGCTCGATCATTAAAGCTCCTTGTATTATCAGAGGAAAATAAATAGTTGGGGCGTATATCCCATAATCAAGAATTCTTTTAGCAATATCTTCAGTTGTTATGTTATTAGGCATATTTTTGTCAGAAATTACAAATTCATGCTGACAGATTCGATTGTAGGGAAGTTTATATTTTTGTTGTAAAAGAATTCGTAAATAGTTAGCATTTAATACGGCAATCTTACCTACCCGAAGTAATCCTTCGGCACCTAAAGCTAAAATATAAGCATAAGCTCTAACAATAACTCCAAAATTACCCCAAAAAGATTTAATTCTACCAATAGATTTACCAGCAGACTCTTTACATACTAATCCATTTTCAGTTGAAATAATGCATGGTTCAGGAAGAAAAGGACTAAGGTCATTTATTACACCTATAGGTCCTGAACCTGGACCACCTCCTCCGTGTGGTGTAGCAAAAGTTTTATGTAGATTAAGATGGACAATATCAAATCCCATATCTCTAGGCCTACATATACCTAACATTGGATTTAAATTTGCTCCATCGTAATAACATAAACCACCATTATTATGCACAATTTGTGTAATTTCCTTAATATGTCGATCAAAGATTCCTAAAGTATTAGGATTTGTTAGCATTATTCCCGCTACATCACCTCCCTGCATTGCATATTCTAAATGGTCAAGTGGCACTTCTCCTTGTTCATTTGATTTTAACTCTATAATTGAGAAGCCTGCCATTTTTGCCGATGCAGGATTAGTTCCATGAGCGGAATCTGGTACAACAATTTTTTCTTTTTTTATTCCCTTATGTTCAAAATATTTTTTCATAATTAATAATCCTGCTAATTCCCCATGCGCTCCCGCCGCCGGCTGAAGTGTAAATCCATCCATACCGGTTATTTCTCCTAAGAATTTTGAGATATTATATAAGAGTTCGATTGAACCTTGATTTTCTTCTTGTAATGGATGAACTTGACTGAATCCTGGTAATCTTTCAATAGATTCACAAATTTTAGGGTTGTATTTCATCGTACATGAACCTAATGGATAAATTCCTGTATCAACACCATAATTTTTATGACTTAATTTCACAAAATGACGAACAATTTCAATTTCTGGAACATTCGGAATGGGTATATCATTTCTTAATAGAATCTGAGGAATAATTTCTTTAAGATCTGCGACTTCTATGTCCATTTCAGGTATATAATTTTGTAGTTCTTCATCTATTCCCTTTTCAAAGATTAGAGTTATATTTGATTTCATAACTTTTACCCCTCTGCTTTATTGTTTAATGCTACTTGAGCAGCTTGAATAAATGCTTCAATTGAATCTTTTGAATTCATTTCTGTTATACACACCAAAGCAGTATTTTTCATTTGAGGGTAGTATTTCGAGATTTTAAGTGGTGGAAGTAAGTTCCGCTGCTTACATTGATAAATAAGAGAATCAATACTAGGGCATTTAACTAAAAACTCGTTATATGTTGGTTTGGTGTTTAAGATTTTGTAACCAGGAATTTTTCCAATTTTAGATTTGAGGTAATGAGCTTTTTGAAAATTTTGGGTCGCAATCCCTTTTAATCCAGTTCTTCCCATTGCTAATAGATAAACTAATGCTGCTAACGAGCATAATGCTTGATTTGTACATATGTTCGAACTAGCTTTTTCGCGTCGGATGTGCTGCTCACGCGCTTGTAATGTTAAAATAAATCCTTCGCGTGTTCCATTAATCTCCTTAGTTTTTCCAACCAACCTACCTGGCATTTTTCTTAGATATTTCTTTTTAGCAGTAAAAATCCCTAATCCAGGTCCTCCGAATGATGGACTTATGCCAAAAGACTGTCCTTCAGCTACAAAGATATCTATATCTGTTAAACCCGGTGGTTTAATAACTCCTAGGCATGTAGGATCAGTCATTACTTGAACCAGTAAACAATTTGGAGCTTTCTCCCTAACATGCTTCACCAATTTTGAGATATCCTCTATATCACCAAAGAAATTGGGACTTTGGAATAATAATGCAGCAACATCTTCATTTAATTGATTCAATAATTTATCTTCAGTGGTTATTTCAATACTAATATTTTGCCCCCAACAATAAGTCTTAACAACTTCAATATATTCTGGGTGAATTCCTTCCAACATAAATATAGATTTCTTATTAGTAATTAGAGTGGTCATGATAGCTG
Source organism: Promethearchaeia archaeon (assembly GCA_029856085.1). Classification (GTDB taxonomy): domain Archaea; phylum Asgardarchaeota; class Lokiarchaeia; order Sigyniarchaeales; family SOKP01; genus Loki-b32. The sequence continues at coordinate 30,796 of JAHQWI010000066.1, forward strand.
CTTCAGCAAGAGCAGTAGAACCATCATACATGCTTGCATTAGCAATGTCCATTTGAGTAAGTCTGGAAATCATTGTTTGATATTCATAAATGGCTTGCAAATACCCTTGACTCGCTTCTGCTTGATAAGGTGTATATGATGTGTAAAATTCTGATCTAGAAATAACAAAATCAACTAAGGAAGGGATATAATGATAATAACAACCAGCACCTAAGAAAGAACTCGTATAAATTTTATTTTTTCTTGAAATTTCTTCCATATGGCGAAAAAGATCAGGTTCAGATAATCCTGTAGGTAAATCTAACTTTTCTTTAATTAAATCTTTAGGGATATCTTGAAATAATTCTTCAATATCTGCTACCCCAATTACCCTCAACATCTCGGTAATTGTTTTTCGGTCGTGAGGTACAAAATCCACTTAATTTTTCCACTCAATTATTTGATATAAACAATTAACAAAAATAATTTAATGAATAAATAAAAAAAAATATTATTATTCTTCTGATTTAACTAATTCTTTATATCTTTCAACAGATATAAGTTCATCAATTTCAATTGTATTAAAAATTTTAATCTTTATCATCCAGCCCTCCCTAAAAGGAGAAGAATTTACGAGTTCTGGGCTCTCAGCAAGTTGTTCATTTATCTCAACAATTTCTCCAGATAATGGCATTAAAAGATCTCCGACTGCTTTCACTGACTCAATTTCACCAGCGTTACTTTCTTTCTCTAATACCATTCCTATAGCAGGGAGTTCAACAAAAACTATATCACCTAATTGATGCTGAGCATAGTCAGTAATGCCAACAGTAGCAATACTATCATTTAAATTTACCCATTCATGAGATGTTGTATATTTTAAATCACTAGGAAATTCATAACTCATTAGTTTTCACTTCATTTCTAAGTTTTTACGTTTTTTACACATTTCGATAAAATGGTATAGAAACAATAATTCCCTTTAGAAGTTTACCTCGAATTTCGATTTCTAATTCAGTTCCAACTTCTTTATATTGACTTTTTACCAAACCTAATCCAATAGTCTTTTTAAGAGTAGGTGAATACCCACCAGATGTTACATATCCAATTTCGTTTCCATTCTTGAATAACTTATAGTTTTCTCTAATTATTCCTTTATCTAATAAATTAAGAGCAACTAAAATTCTTTCAGTGCCTTCAGATTTTTGCTTCATAAGCACTTGTTTACCAAGATATTCAATACCTTCCTTGGGTTTTACTAACCAATTTAATCCAGCCTCTATTGGCGTAATTGTATCACTTATTTCATGCCCATATAAAGAATAACATGCTTCTAACCTTAACGAATCTCTTGCCCCTAAGCCAGTTGGACTTGCTCCTGTATTTACCAAATTATTCCATATTTCTTCTGAATTCTTCTTATCAAATGAAATTTCAAACCCGCGTTCCCCTGTGTAGCCGGTTCTAGCTATAAATATTGGTATATGTTTAAGATTACAATATTTAAAATAGAATCTTTTAATTTCAGATAGATCAACATCTACAAGTGGTTGAAGTAGATCATCTGTTTTAGGTCCTTGAAATGCTAAACGACTTCGTTCAGATGAGAGATCCTGCACATTTACATCATAATCTTTAATGTGATTATTTAGCCATTTAAAATCTTTCTCGATATTGCCAGCATTAACAATTATTCTAAAAAGATCTTCTCTTTCCTCATAATAAAATAAATCATCAACGACAGTTCCATTCTCATAACACATGCAAGAATATTGACCCTTAGATACTTCCAATAATTTTAAATCGTTTATCATGATATATTGGAGAAATGGGATTACATCTTTACCTTTAAGTAGAAACTCACCCATATGGGATATATCGAACACTCCCGCATTAGAGCGAACTGCTTCATGCTCCTTAATAATGCTCTCATATTGAACAGGCATTAACCATCCAGAAAAATTTACTATTCGTGCGCCAAGATTTACATGAATATCATAAAGAGGCGTCTTTCTACTATTGAGTTTTTCACTTTTCACTTTTTCTACACCATCTTAACATTATTTAATGTGTAAGAGGTATGTTGTGGAATAAAATAGTGTGATTAATTTAAATTTTTAGGGTTAGCAAGAGTTATGCTTTGGCTAAATTGAATCTAATTTATTCATAAGCTATAAGCAGATAATTCAAAACTAATAATCATAAAAGTTTAATTATTAAGATTGCTTTTAATAAAAAAATGAGTGAAGATAATAATAATGATTTTTATTTATCAATAAAAGACCTTATTAATGAAGCTCTAGTTCGTGATTTAATCATATTCAGTTTTCTTTTTCTGTTAGTAATTACTCAGGTATGGGAGAATATATCTCTCTTACTATTTCCACTAATTTCTTTTGCTTTTTCAGTATTTTTTAGAATTGTAAATACAAATAAATGGAGAACTGAATTTGAGGAGAGACCTATTATTTATAATCCGATAGGATTAGAAAAGAAACACGCGAACCGATTATTTTTCTCTGCTCTCTTTCAATTAATTCTGTTATTTTGGATAGGGGCTGAATCTCTATACAATCCACATATAGTAGACCAGTACTTCTCATATTTTAACGGGTTGTTTATTTTTTTATACACTTTCGGATTTTTTTGGATTTTTGTTGATCTATGGAAGCATTCAAAAGTAGAAATTATTCTTAGCAGAATTACTAGAGAAAATCCTAAAACTTATGATTCCATTGTTTCATTTTTAAAAATAAAAAATTTTAGATTAATTGCATTAATTAACTTATTCGTCTTCATTGCTCTAAACATTCTAAATTCTATTTTAATTATTACTTCGAACCAAGATCCCCTCTTCAGAATTCAACTTAATCTACCGGGAACTGGAAGTGGGGGATCAGATCCGATGACTACTTCTTCTCTTATCTATTTTATACTATTAATTTCTCCTCTTTTTGCGGTCATTTCTCTGATTTTAACTTATCGGGATGTAAATGATTTTAGCAGAGAAAAATTAGATAAGGTTCTCGAACCATTACCTAAGAATATTCAAATGATTATAATTGAACACCTTAAGGCACTTGATAAAAAAATAAAAGCCCAATTAAATATTGAATAAAAATTAATCTAAAAATCCCTTTTTCTTTAAAACCAACTGTGTTAAAGTTTCAAAAATATTCTCATTATTTTCCCCGCTCTTAGAGGAAGTCTCGAAAAAACGGTCAATATTATGAGTATTTTTAAAATTTTCGGCTTGGTCTGTTTCCACGCTTCTCCTTACATCAGCTAAATCGAGCTTTTCTCCAACTAGAATAAATACAGGGTCCACCGCATTATTTTTCACGATACCATACCATTCTTCTAAACTATCGAAACTTGTTCGCCGGGTAATATCATAACATAATAAGCAACCCGTCGCACCTCGAGCATAACTAGGGAGAAAGATCCGAAAACGCCTTTCGCCAGCGAAATCCCATATCTGGAGCCTTGTCATTATGGAATCATTGCCTTGGTTGTCCCAGGTCGCAAGATCTGTCCCAATCGTTATCTTTTGTGCTATAAACTGCCCGGTCAGTAATCGCTGCACCATTGTGCTCTTACCTATCCCTCCATCTCCTACAACGCAGATCTTGAACAATAGTTTTCGCGGAATTTTATCCATAAGCCCTTACTATCACCAAACTTAGCTAGATTAAAATTGTTAATAATTATATAGACTTTAATTGTAAATAATTTTTTTTGCTTTAATAAGATTAAATCGATTTTATATTTATATAACTCTTTAAAAAAAAAATTTCTTAATCACGAAAAATTCTTTGTATTAGAGTTACAAAACAAAAAGAAAAAGAAATAGGAATTAAAAAGTTATTTATTCTTCAAGAATATCTTTTAACTCATCAATATTAAGATCTAAATATTTAGCGGTTATTAAATCTTTACCGAGGAGAGTCAAGAAATTCTTTTTACGTTTCTTATTAAGAAATTTCTTCATTTCTGATAAATCTGGATTTGGGTCAGTAATTTCAATCAATTTTTGTTTAACAGCAGCATCAACAACCTTTTGACCAACATCAGTTCGAATTATTAAAAGCGCTTCACCAGAGCCTTTTGGAGCACCCCAAGGTGAATAGGAAATATCGGAGAATTCCCCAGAAAAATCGGTGCAATATTTACAACCCGTCATCCCGCCTGAGGAACAAGCGTACGCGATAGTTAATGATGTTCTCTCTGCCCCAGTGTTGAAATCGCTAGTGATAATTTTTGCTAATCCTTGTAAGTGACATGGATTTGCTATTATTCCAATATCCCGTTTATAATCTTTATAAGCTTGACCAATACCCGTGATTAGAGGACCTGCATTATCCATCGTTGATTTAGGTATGTATTTCTTGGCATCTTTTGCGTTATCTACAACAACAGGAAATGCTACGGGTGGTTTTTTACTTTTTGGTTCGCTTAAAACCATATGTTTTACTACTCCTGATTCAAAAGCAGCTAAAGTAAGGTTGTATAATATCTCATCCTTGTTTTTGGATTTAACTTGGATTATATCATTATAGACTCCTACGGCTAAATCAACACGAGTTTTTCCATATAATTTTTGTTCAATTTCCGATATCGGTAAAAAACTTCTAGGGCATGCATTATAACAGAGCCCTACAGTTTCAGCACATTCATCTACTACATAAGCTTCTCCAGTTTCTTGGTTAAAGTCCATGTGTGGGCAGAAGGCGTTTCATGCGCTTTCTCTAAGCGAGAAAATCGATACATGAGCCACAGTGAATACATAGCCCACTATATATAACTTCATTTTCGAGATCTTGACTTGACTTTTCAACTTTCATTTAAATTAACCGGATACATTAATTTTATTTAGTGTGAAAATTCACACTAAATTAAAAAGTTTTTTTTTTGTGATAACATCACAAAATTTTAAAATTTAATTATTTGTTACAACATTCAACGGATTAAGGAAATTGAGAATTATGAGAGGGATATCTTAAAAAGAAGAACCTAATCATGTATCTAACTTTTTAAAATAAAGAAATTATTATTTTCAAATAAAATATTAACATTCATCATTGGAATCTTCTAAAAAACGAGAGCATGTTTCATCTAATTTCTTAATTATATGATCTCGATCTTTCCATGTAATCCATGTATTTCCTGATTTTTCAAAATGAAATCCATCATAACCTTCTTTTATCTTAGCTAAAGTTTTTTTAATAAAACTCCAAGAAAAGCCAGTGTCTTCTACGACTTTTGCAATTGCTATAGGATGATTTACTTCAAGTTCATTATTGAAATATTCTATTATTTTCTCGAATCCGGTTTTAATGGTTTTTTCTACCTTTGACATATTAGGAATTTTTATTAATTATAATATGTGATTAACTCTCTTTTAACTTTCTAAATCATTTGATTCATTTTTCCCTTCTTTGTGTACTAAAATTGAATGGACACCAAAAATCAAAATACAACATAAAAATATAACTAATAGAAAGATTTGTTGCCAGAGTAAATAATTGGGAGGGACTGCAATACCTGATATATCTGGAATAATCTTATAAAATTGAGCTATTAATTTCATTAATATTACAAACAGAGATATCGTTTCTGCCCCGAAAATTTTAAATTTTTGTTCTAAATATTCCACTTTATCAAATATCGACCCTATAATGTAAAAAAATAAGCTAAGGTCAATTATAAAGAAATACCATGCAAAACTTACTGTATCTGGAAATAAAAATTTAGCAATAGTATCTATTACAATATAGAGGATATAGAAAAAAGTTAATATAAAAAATAAAGTAATGTATGCCGCGAATTTCTTAGTAATGATTACTCGCAATATTACAATGATTATTAAAATTAAATCAACACAGAAAATAATTCTAAAGATATTGGCACTTCTTTGCGCTGCAATTGGGGTTAATCTGCCTAAAATATTCCAGGTAATAATAAAAGTAAATAAAGCAATAAATCCAAATATTATAAATTCTAATGGTCTTATAAATATCCTAGATTTCTCTTGGATATAGAAATAATCATCAAGTTTAGTCGATGAATCCATACATAATTTAAATGCAAAAAATGCTGTTAAAAATTGATTAGCTACCAAGCAAAAGGTGTAAAATAAACTCAGGATTCCTTTAAATATTATTATTATTGGTATTGAAATTAGAAATATAATGATTATAATAATATAGCTCATTTTTTCAATTGGTTTAAAGAAGGAGATGACAAGTAATAATGTGTTAAATCCTGCTAAAATGCCAACAAAAATAAAAAGAAATAAAATATATCCACGACCAGGTATGAAAGTATATCCAAATAAAATCAAAAACCATGTGGCAACAAATAAAACTAAAATTATTATATAAATAGGCTTTTTGAAAAAAACTTTAAGTCCGTTTATAAAAGACATCCTAATTGCTAACCTTTTTCATTTTTTTAACTAAGTTGTGTAAAGTTTTATTAAAACTTTATGAAAATCTAAATTAAAAATATATATGACCTTGTAGATTAAACTAATTATTTTCTCATATTGACAAAATCACCAGATTTCATTAGTTTACACGGTTTTAAATACTTAATACCTGAGTTTTCTACAAAGTCTTCCAACAATCTTGTCCATTTCTCATAACTTCTTTTTCCAGGTCCAAAAGGTCCTGGTAGGTTCATTCCTGCCATCATAGTATCATCAATTATTTTATAACCAGAAACAATTTTATCTTCTAAGAGTCTACAGCCTTCATTTAATTGAATTGCCATAAAAAGCTCTACATTAAAAAGTCCTGCTTTTTCAGTTTTTGAAATATTGAGTTTCCCGCCTTTCCAGTCGAAAAGTCCTTTTCCCGTTTTTTTTCCAAGATGACCGTTATTTACTAAATTACTTATTGTTTTTCCTGGAGAAAATTCTGGAGAAAGCACTTCTGCGAAATAACTCCAAGCATTATAAATAGTATCAAGTCCGAGATAATCCATTTTAGCAAAAGGTCCAATTTCAGCTAGAGATTCGGCATCTGCATCTATATTTTCCAAGGGTATTCCTTTCTCCATTGAGTATTCAAGAAGCCAGTTTAAATAAAGACTAGTTGCAATCGTCAAGCGATTTACAATAAATCCGGGACTCTCTTTTTGGAGGATCGGTAAAAGTCGCTTTCCTTGAAGAGCTGGGAACTTTTCACAAATTTCTTTTACAATTTTTACGGTATCTTCTGAAGTTTTCTTCCCTTTAATGATCTCAATTAATCGTAATACAACTATAGGTGTAAAAAAATGGCACCCAATGACTTTATCAGGTCTTCCCGATATTGATGCTATTTCAGAAATGCTCATTGTAGAAGTATTTGTTGCTAAAATTGCATGTTTAGGGGCAAATCTTCCTAATTTCTCAAAAAGCATTTTCTTTAGCGTCATTACCTCTGGAATTGCTTCTATAACAAAGTCTGCTCTGGATAGGGCTTTTTCTAAACTAACCTCCCTTACTAGATTATCCATTAAATTAGTGGCTGTACAACCTTCATTTAACTTACCTTTTAATTCAAGTCTTTCTAAACCATTTTTAATTTTAATCGCAGCATTATTAATAATTTCCTCAGTTAAGTCATTTAAAATAACAGTTTTAAAACCCCCCATGAGCGCAACTTGAGCGATTTCATGACCCATAATCCCTGCACCTACTACGGTTATCGTTTTAATATCATTAATAGTAACTATAAATATACACCTTTTACGCGGTACTAAAGAATATAATGAAATTTCCTTTAAAAAATTAGGAAATTAATGCTAAACAAATATGAATGAAAAAATATACCATGAGAACAGCATTGTCCCTATTCCTAGAAAAATTGAGATAGGTAGACCAGGTAAAATTTTATTTCTTTTGAGACCCAATATTGTAATTCCTGTTCCAATAATTATAGCTATTGAGGTTAAAATCATAATTATTACATTATTTGTTTGAACAAGAGCACTAGAAGTAAGCATACTATAAAATGCTAGATCACCAATTCCGATTTCCAATTTGGAAGTATCATATGTATATTCTCCGCTCTGTATTTTTTCTTTTAATTCTGTTTCTGAAGTATTGGTGATATTATCATTAGGTTCTGAAACTATATCAATTAATTGCTTTATAGGACCGTGTTTATACAAAACAGCAAACATATCCCATAAAGAAATTCCTATTAATATAGCTAGAGTGGTCCAAAGAGGCATTAAAACACCCATAGACGCTCCAATTAATAATCCTATATACAACACAATGAAATTTTTTATCCTAATTGATATTGAAGTAAGATATCTATAAATCATATATATAGTAAATACAGCTGTAAGAAAGATTAATTCAACATCAAGTAAATAATATAATCTAGGATTATTGGAAAACGATAAATATAATATTACCTCCCCAAAGAACCATGTTTGAAAAAAGGTTACTATACCAAATCCTATCCCAAAAATATACATTAAAGAGCCTACACCTCTTTTTTTAATAATATAAATGATAACAAAAGCTGAGAAACCAGCTATCACCGTATAAATAAGTCCATTAATTATCCCCCCAATTGCCCCATATTCACTTTCCGAAAAATATCCTCCTTCTATTTGAACTCCAGCTTCTACATATGTTAAATATGCTAAAATCCCCGCAATTGTTACAACTAGAATTATCGGAACTGGAAAAAGTGATCTTTTAATCCTATAGGTTGGAAAATAGTGAGGTATAAAATCTTTGTTAACAATCCTATCATCTGAATCTATATCCTTTGAGGTTTGTTCGATTTCTTCTCCTCTTTGCTCCATATCTTCTGAATTTTTTGAATTTTCAACCATAATTCTACGCTTAATTTTCAATCAAATTGAAATATTTTATTTTATAATATAATTAATGATTTAAATACCTATTATTAATGAATTTAAACTAATTTTATTTTTAGAGAATGATTATTTTAGATAGCTTAAAATTTTAATTTGACAAATAATGCCTAAGTTTCAAAAATATGAGCAGAAAATACGCAAATACAAGGAAAAATTAAAAAAACTTGTTACAAGAATAGGAATTTTTTATTCTGAAGAATTTGAATTAGTAGATGATGAGCTGAAAAAACTAATATTACCTTGTCATTTGGGAATTTTGTTTTATGCCGATTTTGATGCTAAGTTGTTTAGACAAATCGAATCTTACTTGAATCAAATTTTTGATTCCTACTTTTTTGAGATTATAAATTTAGGGCAATTTAATTTTTCAAAAGAACTTCTCTCTAAAGGTGTAAAAAAAGAGTATAAAGAAATGAAAGGAATCAATGATAAGTTAAGTATTCACCCCACTAATAAATTTTATCAGTCATTAATAGATATAAGAACGAAAGAAAGACTTGGTATGATAATTGCACTCACAGATCTTCCTATTTATTCGAGTAGTGACGATAATATACTTTTTTTATTTGGAGAGACTCACTTAAAACATCGATGTAGTGTAGTATCTACACTTAAACTGAAAGAGCAATTTTATGATAGACAAAAAGATAATGAACTATTTGAACAAAGAGTTATTAAGGAAATAATTCATGAAATAGGACATATTTTAATGGATTCTACCCATTGTGAGGAAAATTCCTGTGTTATGAGGTTTTCTAAGAATATTGATGAAATTGATAAGAAATCATATTATTTATGTGAAATCTGTAAAAAAAAACTAGGTAAAATTAGAAAAGATTTCAATTTCTAATAAAACTCACAATTTAAAAACTAACTATTGGCAATTTGTGTATAAACTCCTTTACTAGCCTTACCCTTTCTTTCCGTTCTTTGTTATAATACCTAAGTGGGTAAAGTTCATTAATCAAAAATTTATATAATTTTACCCAAGTTTTTGCAACAATGCTTATCCTATAATTTTCAGCAACTTTTCTAGCATTTTTACCCATCTCAAGTCGAAGATCATCATCTTTGAATAGTTTTATTACTCTATCCTTAAAATCATCTAAATCCTGACTTAAATATCCAGTATGCCCGTGTCTTATTACATCTGAAATTCCAATACTATTAGAGCCTATACATGGTGTTCCTTGAGCCATACTTTCCAGAAGTACCAGTCCTTCTGCTTCTATCCAAGACCATAGGCAAGATAAATCAGCTGTATTGTAAAGTTTCAATAAATCGTTGAATGGAACTCGCCCGAGATAAGAAACACAATCTCTGTATTGTTTCTTCTTAATTAATTTTAAAACATGTGTTGTAGATGGTCCGTCGCTGCCTACAAGTACTAAATGTGAATTGGGTACCTCTTTATGAATTTTCTTAAATGATTTAATAATACTTAATTGATGTTTCTCAGGAGAAAGTCTTGAAGCATAGAGTAGAATCTTTTTATTATCTAAGTTATATTTATCCCTAACTCCGTTTTCCTTAACATCAGTGAAATAGCGATCATGAATCCCATTAGAAAGACAGACGATGGGTTCTTTAAATCTCTGCTTCCTAAGTAAATCTTTCTTAGATTTTGTTGGTACTGATACAAGATCATATTTATCTAAGATATGTCTTTCATATCGCCAGATCCAATCCATTTTAGACAAAAGACCTCCCACTATAGGTATATATTGAGAGGTATAAAAGGAAAGGGGGGAATTATGAGTTCCGGCCATTGGGATCCCCATATATTTTGACCAATTTATCGCCATACTACCAAATGTTGCATGTGTATGAATATGAGCAATGTCTAAATAATCATGTTGGCAGAAAAAGTATTTATGGATAGGAAAACTTAGAACAAACCCGGTTTTAGGGGCTATTTTTGCACCAAAAAAATTATGAAGACAGAGATTTTTTGGTATGTTTTTCGGTTTTTGAATTCCAGGTGCATAAACATGTACTGTATGACCCGTATGTTTTGCGACTGCCTCGGATAAGAATCGCACAGCATGGGCTGTACCATTAGTTTGACTATACATACTAGTGAAAAATCCAATGTCAAGCTTCTGTTGAACCATAATGCTTCAGAGACGAGAGATCGATTATATGCAAAATTTTGCTTTATAAATATTTTAATGAAATACTCATTTATTTATTAAACTGTTTATTAAAAAAAACTCCGATTTTTAATAAAATCATGGAATTATCCCTAATGAAAAAATATCCATTATTAAAACCTCAATTTTTTCATTTAGGAAATAGAATTCCACTTTTTTGATTCAATCGAAATTCTATTTTAAGTTTAACTTGCTGATCTAATAAGTATATAAGATGAAAAACAATCTTTAAATTTACTACCAATATGTTGGTAAAAATAGTAAAATTTTTTTGATTTGAAATATAAATCTTAGTTATGGATTCTAAAGAAGAGAAAAAAATAGTTGAAGATATCCTAAATAAAAGGAGACTATCATATTCGATAGAAATATTAGATATTCAAGGAGATAAATATACAGTTCGTAATAATTTTGGTTCTACGACTGTTTATATAAAGAAGGATGACAAATATTTCTTAGAAGAGGAATTAGAATAAGATAATTATTAATTTTCGGATAAAATTCTAGTATCCATTTATAAATTAGGCTGGTTTAGTTTAAATTTAATAAAAAACTAAGATGAATAATTTCTTTTAGTTAAGAATTTAAGATAAAAATTTTATAAATAAATTAACTAAGAATAAATTTCAAAAATAATTAGTTGATTAAAAATTCGAAGAAGAAGAGTAGGTTCAGAGAACGCAGAAAACAAATTCATTGAGAAATTTCGAGCGGTGCTTGATGATAACAATTCGCTTTCAATATTTAATAAAAAAAAGAGATCTGTTTGCATTATTCGAAGAGACTTAGCAAAATCATATGAAATTGAAGTAGAGGCTTCAGAAGCGCCTGTGTTAAATAAGATGCTAAGTGAACCTGAACCATATGAGAGTTCTATAGCAGATGTTAAGATTCTCGAAGATGAAGTGTTTCCCATAAATGAAGCCTTTCAAAAAGTATTTGGAATAGATAAAGAGTTTAAATTAAATGCTATAAAACTTGGTATTGGAAGTAATTATAATGATTATGTTACTATTGGACAAGATGATTTAATTCGTTTTGATGTAAAACCTACTCTTACTGGATTAAATAAATTTATAAAAGAAAATAAAGAGAGTATTCTAGGATTTTTAGATTGTGAATATATCAGTGAAGAGGGAAATGTAATTTACTTAAACTGTAGCAAAAAGAATGTTTCCGATAAGGTTTTTTCAATAAAGTTATTGATTCTCGCATCTATGCAACAAAGAGGCTTTTTCCTTCAACAGGAGCATAAATATTATGGTCTTCAACTTTATATTATTATAGAATCAAGAAAACCTAATGATATAAAATTACTCGAATTTCTGAAAGAACTGGAAATTGATTGGGAGCTGATATACTTTAGAAGAAAACTAGCCATCCATGATTGGACAGAAATTGAGTGTGAAAAAGACTCTGAAAATCTTAAAAGTTTTCTACGTGCTAAATATGAAACTTTGAATTATTTTGATGTAAATAATATAATTCGTTTAATTGTTAAGAACCAGTTACCTTTTAAAGTAGCCGATAAAATGGCATCTTTATTATATCAGATGAAAAATGAAAGAGCTACTAAAATTCAAGATCATCGATATCAAGAAAATACTTACCAAGAAGAACAAAATCAGCAGGATGAATATTCTGTAACCCTTAAAAAAGCCGAAATTGCTGCTGCTGCTAATCTTGCATGCGCATATTTAGGGATACATAAAAAAATAAACTTTGATAAGGATATTTCTGTAAATGAAATTTTAAAGTATCAAGAAGAACTCACCAATATATAGGCTTTGTTTTTATTAAATAAAAAAATTAATGATATTAGAACAAAGTTTTTATTTTTTCAACTAATCTAATCCATAAGATTGTTTTAATAATTCATGATTTACTTTTCCAACAGTTAAACTTTTCCCTGTTTTAATATTAGTTAAAGTGTATGTTGCTGGAGCAAATAACCCTGGATCAATATCATAAAAGTTATAATTTGCCTCTTTAAATGTTTCGATGAATGGTTTTCCATAACTAGAAGATGTATTTGCTGGACCCTTTTTAATAAGCTCGAATAATTCTTCTTCTTTTTCTTTCTCAACGTCGATAGTATAGTATGTCATTCCACCTGCGCTTATGGAATCATTAGTGCGTCCCATTGCACCTAGATCATCTTTCGCAATTGGAGCAATTGTAGTTGTTCCATACCCGTCTCTGATTAATTCTATTGGAAATTTAATCTCATGTAATTTGTGAATACCTGTTTCTACAATTCTTGCTGCTACTTGAATAGATCCTGTTAAACAAGCTGTTGGCGCGCAAACTGCATAAGTTTTACTTATATCAACACTACATTTTTCAGCAACAATATTCATGACTTCTTCATTTGGAAATTTTGGGGTCTCAAAAACAATAACGGCACAATCAGAATTATCTATGTAATCAATTTCATTAAATATTTTTTCAACTTTACTTTTAGCTCGAGCTGGTCCTGAACCTAATGACTGAAAAATGACTTTTTTTTTCATTTGTCCATTTTTTTCTACTTCTTTCTTCAATTTCACATTCCAACCTGCCAATTGAGAAGCTATACATGAAATTAATGGTTCTGAAGTATGAACAGTAACACTTGGTAAGAAATGCCCATCTAAATTATAATGAGAAAATTCTACAGTTCCTAAACCCCCCATACAAATTTCTCCCACCAATTTACCTCCTTTCCATGAGGCGTTTGTCATATCTAAAATAGTAGAATTATTAGCTAATTCAATTATACTGGCCTTATATATATCTTTCTTGTTGATTATCTTCTCTACAATGTTTCTTGCAAGCTCATTTATTCTTATATGATGCATTTATTTTCACCTTAGTAAATTGAATAAATTAATCGTCGTTAAATATACTATTATACATAGAAAAAAAGTCTTTTGTAATACAATTGAATTCATGGAGTTTAAATAAAAAAATAAAGAAAGTCAACTGTATTACGAATGAATTCAAGAATACTCAATTTTTTTAGGATTAGGGAACAGAAATGGAAATGTCCAATATGCTTGGATTTTGTTGATAAAGCAGAAAGGCACGTCATGTTAGAAGTACATACAGTACCCCCTTATCTTTTGATATTTCATATAGAGCATTATAAAGACTTCATGGAAACATTAAAAAATTACTTCGCAGATAGGAAAAGAAGCAAGACAAGATCATGAAGAAGAAAAAGATTTTTGATGAATTTTTATACATCCCAAAAAAACCGATTTTTATCGGATTATTTTTGAATTTAGTTTTCGGGATTTTTTATATTATAGGTCAGAATATCATCTAAGCTATATTCCTTTAGTTTTTTCTAACTTTTTCACCTTATAATATTAATGAAATATTTGAAGTGTTTATAACTCCTTTCTATTCTAATGTCATTCCTTTACTTCCTTTCTTTGAAGCTATTTTTAAATTAATGATTTATTTACATTACTACCCAATAAAATGGTAAAATCAAAAAAAGTTGATAGAGTACATAAATACTTAGGATATAAATTAGAAGTAGAAATGGATACCGATATTTTTTGTTATAGATGGCAGAGAAATAATAGCTAATTCGATAAGGGAAAATCCTGGGAAGAAAAAATCCAGTATTTTCATAGTATGATTGGAACTCTTCTGGATACTTTTTTTTTAATTTAATATCTCCAATATCAGAATAGATAATCATTATGAATATAAATTGAACCCATGAGATAAAATTTCCTAACCTAAATCCATATCGATATAAGAATAATGGAAAAGCCATAATAATAATAGAGAGAATTTGAGGATGTCTTATACGTTTATATATTCTCTCTTGTACTAACCCCGCATTCTTTCTAATTCCAATTACTAGACATGCCAAAGAAATAATGAAAAGAATAAGACCCGCTACAAATATCATTACTCTTAAATATCCCCAGTTATCTGAGAAAAAAAAAGAGTTATCTATATATGAATTCAACCAACAAAATCTAAGATCTTTTGAAAAAGTTGTTGGATCTGCAAAAAACCAAGAAATCCAATAAAAGTGATTAAGAAATATGAAGAAACCTCCGATGAGTAACATTGGAAAGAGGAATCCTGCTAAAACAGAACTATAAAGTACAAAAATAATAAATATTTTTATAACTCTTTCTAAAGCATTTTTTATGAGCTTTCTTATAGTCATGATAATGTTCTATTTATAATTTATAAAAAAAAAGGATTTTATTTTATACTTCTTAGTGTTAAAATTCCTAAGATTAACGCAATAACTCCAAAAATTGGTACAGGATAAAATACAGGAG
>JAHQWI010000067.1 GCA_029856085.1 Promethearchaeia archaeon
CAAGACTAGAGAGAGGATTTTTTAAGAAGAAATTAGTAGAGTCGTAAAGTTAATGAAGGAACATGTTAAAAAGGATAATCATATCATTTTAAAATTAAATGAAATCAATGATTATATTTCTATAAAAATAATTCACTCACCCTTTGATCATAAGAATAAAGAATATGAATCTTATGTGTGTTCTGAAAGAGGAACTAGAGTAGTAATTTGTGTAAGGAATGAGCCTTTAGTAACAATCCCTAGCGCTTTGTTTCCTTCAGTAGAGGTTATAACTCAAGAAATAAAAGATCCTACAGATAGATATGAATATAATCAGAAAAATAATTTAACAGAAACAATTTTTCGAAGACTTCTATCAAATCTAATCATCTGGTCTGAAAATGATTATAATACTCAAATCATAGACCACAAAATTGCGTTCCCCTTATTGAAAAAACTAAGGGAGGTTGGAGAAACCAAATTTCAAATTATTTTACAACAAGAAATATTGAAGGCATATGCTACAAGTACGTTTCAGGTAAAAGAATTTTTAAAACGTGAAGGATATTTAAAACTTATTGGTGACTTCTTCTAGCTTATATGTTAAAAAAAAATAAAAAATAATACTTTAAGCTTTATTTAATTCATCTTTAATCCCTGAAATTCTTTTTACAATCTCTTTTTTAGAATCAATATCATACTGAGTTGTTATTGCAATACTTTCCATCACAGGTGAACCACCACCATGATAACTTCCAAAGAGATGAACCCCTCCGGTTGCAGAACAGTACATATCACCGACATACCGCCAGAATTGTGCAGCATTTTCAGGTGAAATCTTAGGATTTCGGGTAATATATTTGTAAAGTTGTTCTTTTAATTCTGGATTCACAAAATCTCTTTCATGAGGGAAAGTTGCAGGAATGCCTCCTGAAAGATCAACTATAATCTCAGCTTCACGAAAGACATTTTCTCCTGATAAACATCTTCCAACATTACAATAAATTGAATTTGGAATATAACTTCCAGGTCCATAAGGAATAAATCCTACACCAGGCATATATACTTCTGGTTTACCTAAATCGGAAGCAGTATATCCTGCAGCATAACCTAGTTCTGTAACCATAATTAATTCAGCTAGTTTACTCCTTACATGTGATGCCCTATGAATATTATTATATTCTGCTGCTAAAGCAGCAGTTCCTACAACTAAATCTCCGATTGCGGGTTTACATCCTGAATAACTATGACGATGAAATAGAGCAAATAATAATGCAAGAGTACCAGCATGTTGATATTCACCGCATAGAAAAACTCTTTCCCATGGTACAAACACATCATCAAAAATAATATATGAATCTGTTGCTCCTGGCATGAATCCGCGTTTAAAATGTTCTCTTTCGCGAAGGTTATGGATTGTAACTACTTGTTTAACTCCTTCATAATCGCCGGGTACTGCAAAAGCAACAGCATAATCCTTATCTTCTGGTCTCAATGCTCTGGTTGGAACAACTATAATCTCATCAGATACAGAAGCTTCTGAAATGTGAACTTTGCATCCACGAACGATAATCCCATCATTTTTTTTTTCTACAACGCGAACATACATGTCTGGATCTTCCTGATCCGCAGGTCTTTTTATTCGGTTACCTTTAACATCGGTTTGAGCGCAAGCTGCGATTAAATCTTCCTTTTGAAAGCGTTCCATCCATTTTTTAAAGTTCTCATGATAGTTTGTTTCACCATTGTTGGATTTATCTGCTTCATAACTAACATTATATACCGCATTAGCTCCATCACAGCCCATACAACGTTGAATGCATCCGCCAACTTTTTGACAGATTTTTCGAGTCATATCTTGCTTCCTGTGGAGATCTTCAGTATTTTGATGTATGTGCGTAAAACGGTTAATTATTTCGCCAGTAAGGTGAGATTTTGCAAAGATTAAATCCTTATATTCTGGATCATCAACTACATCATATGTTGTCCCAATAGTATTGATACAAGCCATCTGTCGCTCATCTAATCGATCAATCCTCTCTCCATTAAAGTAAATATTATTCTTCATTTTGCTTAATGCTTTCATATATTCTTCTTTTGTTCTCATTTTTTATACCTCTTCTATTACATAATATAGAAATTCTCCATTTTATGATATTACTCTTTTAAAAATTAATATTAAGATGTAATACACTTAAAAATGGTCATCATCTACTTATTATTTAGAATTATTTAAAATTTTAATTATTTATCGATTTTGTTCTGAAAAAACATATCCTATGTTTAGTTTTTCTACCATATAATAAAGAATCCACTTGGTAAATTTAAACTAATCTCCAAATTAGTCTAAAATGATATTTTAATCATTTAATTCTTTAATAATCCATCTTTTTACATAATAAATTACAAATATAAATTCTTTAATGGGAGAATTAGTAGATGGATGCTGAAGAAAAGCTAGAGTTAATGAAAATCATGTTTAATCCGAAAAATGTTGCGCTTATGGGAGCAACTGGTAAAATGGGAAAAATTGGTTCCTTCGTAGGAATGAGTATTTTAAGCTGTGGGTTTAAAAAAAAGATTTTTCCTATCAATCCCAATCCAAGATATCAAAACAAGAAAATATTAGGGTATGAGGTTTATCCTTCTCTCGATAAGTGTCCAGAACAAATTGATTTAGTTGGAATTGTTGTTCCCCCAAATGCGGTGGTAGATTCAGTAAAATTAGCAATAGAAAATGACGTTAAGACAGCAGCTATAATCACAGCAGGATTTGGAGAAGTAAAAACAGAAGAGAGACAACAAGAAAACAAAGAATTGGTTAAAATTGCTGACAAAGGTGGATTAGTTTTTGTTGGTCCAAATTCTATGGGATTTTATTCCTCAGAAGATAAAACTTCTCCGCTACATTTAGGATTTGGATTTATGCTTCCAAAACCAGGTAATATTTCTATCGTTTCTCAGTCTGGGACAATGGGCACCATTCTATGTAATGCATTACAAAGAATCAGATATTTCGTATCAAGTGGAAATGAAGCCTCTTTAACTCTTGAAGATTATTTACAATATTATGCTCAAGATGATGAAACAAAAACAATTGCATTATTTGCTGAAGGTTTACGTGCGGGTAAACGATTTAAGGAAATATGCACCGAAATTACTAAAAAAAAACCTGTTCTTTTTCTTAAAGCTGGGATCACTAAAACTGGTGCAAGAGCCGCTAATAGCCATACTGGCTCAATTGCTGGTTCATTAGATATATATAAATCTGTTTTTAAGCAAACAGGTGTAATATACGCCGAACAGATAATGGACTTTATATACCTTATTAAAGGAGCACAAAATCTTCTCCCACTTCCTGAGAGTTATCCTCTACGAGCGGGTATTATTAGTGGAGGGGGTGGTTTTGTGGTGCATCTTACTGATCTATGCGAAAAGCACGGAGTCAATGTAGTTGATTTAAATACAGAACCAAATGGTCCTAAACTTATAGAAGATATTTCAAAATACCTCCCTTTCTATTGGAGCCATAATAATCCTGTTGACATGGTCGCCACGAATAATCCCAATGCTTATCAAAATGTAATGGAGCTGATGTTAAATTCCAACTGTTTTGATGTTATTTTTACTATGACATCTACCACATTTCTCGAAAGAATAAAAATGCTGAAACCAGAAAATGAAGCTGGAAAAAAAATGAAAGAAATGATGATGTCGAGGAGAGCTGATAGGTTAAATCAAATAGTCGATCATGAAATAAATTTAGCTCGAAGCCATCCGAATAACAAGATAATATACGTTTCATTAGCCCCAAGCCTTGGTAACCCCATCTATGATAAATATGATGAGAATCAAGTCATGGTGTTTGGGGGGAATCTTGAAACTGCAGCAATCGTATTAAGAAAACTTCATGACTATCAAAAGTTTATTAATCAAAGTTCTATTGCATGAAATCAACCTTAAAAGCTTAACTCTAAACTTACTTTACAAATCTAAAAACACTTAAATTGAACCTTGTTATCCATTTTCAATGAAACCAATTACTCCTATTGAGAATATCCTTACCTCAAATCCTCAACTAATTCAAGAAATTCTGCATATGGAATGGCCGTCCAACTTTCTGCAAAAGTAGCTCCTGCAGAGCGAGAAAGCAAAGATACTTTTACTGCGTCTTGTTCATTTTTTACTTCAAAAATATCAAGAAAATCATAGGGACCAAGAATCGCATAATGTGCGATCCACTTAATATCTGGGACCTTTTCTCTGACTAATTTTAACCATTTTTCACCTTGATTTTTCCTTTTCTCCACTAAATCAGGATTTTGGAGTTTCGTTGCAAGTATATATACAGGCATAAAGAAGAAAATAATAATTGAAAATTTAAATCTTATTCTTTCTTTTCTTATCCTTTTTAAGTCTTAGCTTTCCTTCCCATCCTAAACCACAAACCCAAAAATCAACTGTTATTTTTAAAGTTATAAAAAAAATATAGAAATAATAAAATCTTTACTCATGACTTTCTTTCTTATTCTATCCCTAAAGCCGCGCGAGCCTTTTCCAAGTTATCAACTCCAAGAACAATTCTGTTATTCTCAGCCAAATAAATTAGATCAATATTTACACCTGCTTTACCTATATTTCGAGCCATCTTCCCACCTGTGCCGGGTTTTCCTGCAATATTACCGATATCCATAACGAGTACTTCACGTATAGCACGTACTTCAAAACCCTCATTTTCGAGTACCCATTTGGTTGTAGTTTCATCTTCAACCAAAATATGGATGATCCCTTCGTCTTTTAGAGGAAAACCACATAACCCTTCCATATTAATGCCATTTTTACCTAGAACTTCCCCCATATCAGCTAGAATGCCCGGTTGATTTTTCAAAATAACAGTTAAATCTCTCATTATTTTATTCCTCCTGTTTTTGTTTATGTTATCTATTTTATTAAATCTTATTTCGTTATATTTAGGTTTTTTGCAATGCATAAATATGTCTTTTCTCTATTTAAGCTTTCTTTTGAAATTTTTATAAAAGATCAATGGTAAAGAAAACTCATGTTGATGAATAAAACTCAAACGTCTAGTTTTCTTAAGCCTTAATATGAGTTTCCTTATTACATCAAAAATTCCTGCCAATTGCTAACCAAAAAATATCTTAATTTACGGATCTTTCAAATAATCAAGGGTCTAAAGAATATAGTTCCTTTAAGTATGATCTCAGCGTTTCAATATCTTCAAAGTAAAATAAGCTTTCTTCCTCCCTAAAAAAAGGGGTTAGTAATCCTCCTCTTTTTAACACTTCTGTAATTTCCACGTCTTTTAACACAAATACTTTTGTCTTTTCAAAAAATTCCTTAAAGGAGAGGATAATTCCCATTTCAATCATGTGACCTCCTTTATCGTGTTCTATAATCATGATGATTTCATTCGAAAATTTTGCAATAAGATCAAATTTTAAAATCAAATTTTCAAGATGGGTTCGCCTAAATTCTTTTTCAAAAAATCCAAGGTTATTCTCAATAGCATTTACAATCTTTTGTACTTCCTGAAGAGTAATGAAAGTGTCTTCACTGTACGATCCACATATAAAGATCTTGTTTTTCCTCAGATCGTAAACTGAAAAAATATTAGTAAACTCATCTAAAAAATCATCCCACTCACTATCGTGTGAAACTTGCATTCTCTACCCCCAATGGATATAAAGTAATTTAGAAATTCATTTATACTATAAATTATTATATATCAATAATAATTGACTCAATTGATTTTGAGTTAAATTTAAATATATGATTATCCATATTTAGCTTGGAATTAGATGAAAAAACAAATTTAAATATACGGAGGTAAATGATTTGGAAACTCCTAAAAAACTTGAAAATATGAGGAAAGAATTGGAAATTATATCAGAGAAAACGCGGTATAAAATACTGCTTACATTATTAGCTAGTGAAGGATCTCTCTCTTTCAGTCGATTGAAGGAGTTATTACCATCCATTCCAGAGAATACCTTAAATTATCATCTCAAAATTCTTAAAGAGAATAGTTTTGTTAACAATGAGAAAAAAATGGAATACAAACGCTCCGAACCTCGCTCTTTTTATTCTCTTAGTAAAAAATCGATTGACTTACTTGGAACTCTAGGATTGACAGCTGTAAAGGAAGAATTTCAAGCTTTATTCAAACAGATGACATAATTTTATAAGTAAATGATGATTGATCTTACAGTTTAGATAAATTAATTTTACGCTCGTGAACATACTCCTTCTCAATTAAAAGAATATTACTCATTTAAAAAGGGATTTGATATAAAGAAGCTCTACAATCTCTCCCCACATATGGAAACTCATTCTGTCATGCAATGTTTTTACTTTAAATTCAATTAATAAGCCGTCAATTTTAAATTCATTAGGTAAATTTATTGGATCATAATAACCTCCATCATCAGCTAATATGCCGAAAAAACCTCCCTCAAAATACAGAAATACTATTTTGCCGGTGCCAGAAATAATATCATCATCATCAGTTTCATTTGACTTTGTTATAACCCAAAAACCTAATAAAGACCCAACACAGAATAGAGAGATACATCCAATTACCAAATAATAATGTTTTTTTAACATCTTAAAACAATATATGTTCTATTTCAAGGAGTTGTATTATCAATAATACATTTAAATATTTCTATCAAAATTCTTATTCAACTAAGATTCTGATGAAAATTCGAAAATTATAGTTAGATTTAAAAAAAAAATTGAAAAAATTTGAAAAACTCTGCTCAAGAACATACTCCTTCCTACTCATTTCAATCTCATTCCTTACCAGACCTGATTACATTTATAACCCTCAAGCTCTAAGCCTGAACCCTGTAATCCCCTTTCGACTACCACACACTCGTGCTATTGAGAGTAGCGGGCTAAATAGGTCGCCCGAAAGCTCCCTACGCACACCCCTACCTCACTAACCCCGTCTTTTACGGGTGCACTCGTCTCATTCCCATGGTTCGCGTCACCGCGCCCCACTCTCGTCAGTACCTCACATCAGCACATTTACACTATGACTTACGCATTCTACGGAAGCTTCCACGGATGTTTTACCACTCGCTTCACCCCCCGCTCTGCGCATCGTTGATACCCAACTTTCACAGGTCCGTCTTCTCAACAAAGCCAGTATAAATACCCAATATAAAGCCTAACTCTAATGAAATAAGATTGGCTGACTATTTTCGGGTCCGGCTTCGTGCTTAGATGCTTTCAGCACTTATCCGTTAGCGCGTGGCTGCCCGGCAATACCTTGTCAGATAACCGGTACACTAGAGGCGCCGGCAAAAT
>JAHQWI010000068.1 GCA_029856085.1 Promethearchaeia archaeon
TCTGGAACGATCCTTTCTACAGAATTAAAACCTAATCTATCTTTAACAATAACAGATAATGGTCCAAGAGCATATTCACCCCGAACTTTTGGTTCAAGAACATAAGAAAATTTCACTGTATCCTTTGGTCCGATTCTAGTTGAAATAAAATTCTCACCTAAAATTAACCTAAAAAGCTGAGGATTATAATTATCCCTGATTTCTAGAAAATCAAAACTATTTCTTCCAATATTTTCAATCACAACTTTTATATGAACAAAATCATCTTTAAAAACTTTTTCCTTTTCTAATTCTCTATGTACTCGTAGTTCCTCTATATTCATTTTATAGTGGAAAACAGGTAAACTAATAATGGTGCTAAACAGTAATAGAATTCCAAAATACAGAAGGAAATAGTTCTCAAATGCGAATCCCCCTGTAAGAAAAAATACCGCAAATAAAATTAAACTTCTACCTTTTCCACCTAATATACTACTTCACCACTTTGATACTAACCTTATTTACTTTACTTAACGAATTTTACTACACCAATATTATAAAAAATTGGTGATTCTTAGATTGGGACTGGAATTTCCTCTATTATAGCTTTTATTACTGACTTTGTGTCAAGACCTTCAAGTTCTGCTTCGGGTTTTAATAGAATTCGATGATTTAGAGCTGCTACGATTAATGCACGAACATCATCTGGTGTGACGTAGGATCTTCCCAAAATAGCAGCTCGCGCTTTAGCACATTTCATTAGTGTTAAACTAGCTCTTGGTCCACATCCAAGGGCAATTTGTGGATGATTACGTGTTTTAATTATTAAATCTCTGATATATTTAAGAATTCTATCGTCTATATATACTAAATTCATAATCCTCTGAGCTGCTAGAATTTCTTCTCCTGAAGTAATTGCTTCAATTGAAGGCAAGTCTCCGGATAATTGTCTTCTCATGATTTCTACTTCCTCAGTGTCGTCAGGATAATCTAACCAAAGCTTAAATAGAAAGCG
The DNA here is from genome assembly GCA_029856085.1 of Promethearchaeia archaeon. GTDB lineage: Archaea > Asgardarchaeota > Lokiarchaeia > Sigyniarchaeales > SOKP01 > Loki-b32. The sequence goes on from JAHQWI010000068.1 coordinate 995, forward strand.
ATCAACTTGTGCTTCTGGGAGAGGATAAGTACCCTCCATTTCAACCGGATTTTCTGTAGCGATTACTATAAATGGTTTTTCAAGTCCAAGCGTTTGACCTTCAATAGTTACTTGACGTTCAGCCATAGCTTCTAGAAGAGCAGATTGGGTTTTAGGAGCACTTCTATTTATTTCGTCAGCAAGAACTACGTTTGCAAAAATCGGTCCTTTCATTAAAACAAAAGCACCTTCATTTTGATCAAAGATTTTAGTTCCAGTTATATCCGCTGGCAGTAAATCTGGTGTAAATTGGACTCTTCGAAATGTAATTCCAAGCGTTTGGGCGAAAGTTTTAGCCATAACGGTTTTACCTAATCCAGGAACGCCTTCTAAAAGAACGTGTCCATTAACTAAGAGTGCAATAAAAAGCTGTTGAAGTATTTCGCCGTATCCCACTATTACCCGGCTAACTTCACTGAGAACTTCCTGTGCAATTTCACGAATTGGCGTAACGTCAATCTCTTCTTTTTCATAATACTTGGCTTTATCTGAAGTTTCTATTTTTTTTTCACCTTTTTATTTTTTTATTTTTTTTAATTTACTTTTAATTTTTTTAAAAATGATCATTTTGATAATTCATTTCGAAAAAGATTTCTTCGAAATCTTCTTCATCTCTAACTTTATGTTTACCATCTTTAATGGAAATAATTGTATCCATAAATTTGGTTAATCTTTTTATCTTTAGCTTAGTTGTAGAAGGATCTTTTGCAATAACAAAATCTACAACATTTCTAGTAGTGATTTTTTGTCCTTTCATTTGGCTATGAAGCTTTCTTTCTAGCCTTCGATATAATAATTTTAATGCTTCCCCATATTTGCTTTTATCTTTAAATTCTTCGATTTTTTGGGCAAAAAATGAAGATGTTCTAAATCGAGCCCTTTCTTCCTTTTTTTCTTCCTCTTCAGCATTTTTTCTCTCTTCTTCTTTTTTATCTTTTTTTGGCAAATATCTTCTTAATGTGTAATAGGCTAAAAGAGGATAAATCCATGCAGTAATAGGATTTGTTGAGAGATGTATAATATATTGCATAATAAAACCATAAATTCCGGCAGAAGTTAGATCTCTAGAAATTTCCGGACGGATATGGGCTTCATCAAAAACGATTACCCAATCTTCTTTAGTTCTTTCATCACTTGGATCATTTTCATAAGTTAACCATTGAATGATGTTTATAGCAAATTCCTCATTGTCATATCCAATCTCATTTATTAACTCATTATTAAACAGGCTCGCATCTGCTGAAACAAATATTCTTTGAGGGCCTAGATCTTTGGCTAAGAATACTTGTTGAGAATATCCTCCAAGAGGAAATGTATCTGGAAATGGAAAGCCTAAATCTATAATACTCATAAAACCTAAATTTAAATCATCAATATCCTCATCATATTTTTTATTATTATTTTTATCAATAAATGCATAATCAGTTGTAGCCCCAATAGAATCCCATCCAAAAAATTCAATAAATTCACCGCCTGCAGCACAAGATGACCGCGAAAGAATTACATTATTTATTAGGGTTGGTGTTTCTGTGGTTGGATGAGAATTAAAAGATTGAATTACAGGAAATTCTGGAGTTGTATCATAAGAGAGATTATCACGTAAGATACCATTTGGAAATATTGTTACAGGCACTTGTATCTCAGGAGCAAATATACTAGCAATCATAATTTCCCATAAAAGTGTGCTTGTAGAGCCATGATCATGACAAATAAAGAGAGAGTTTGTCCCATTAAAGAAATTTATAAAATAAGGAACTTCAAAAATAGGATCATAAAATTGATTGGGCCCCATCAAAATCAATAATATAGATTTGTCTAACCGTTCAGTAGCACTTAAGCTTGATTGAACAGTCATTACTTCATAGCCTTCATCTTCGATTATTTGTTTCAAATCGGAACAGCCATTCCAACGATCGTTATATACAGAAAAATGTTGAGTATTTTTTCCTTGATCAATAATAGGTGAGAGTATTGGAATAAAAGCAAAAATAAATATGATTATAAATAGAGCTTGTTTATATATTGAACCTGATTTAATTTTTTTTCGAGACTGGGTTTGGCGCGATTTTTGAGCAGTGGCATTTCTTATGAATATAAGAAAACCAACCCCACAAAACAAAGCACCTATATAACAAAGTAGTGGTATATAAGTTAAAAATACGGGAAAATCTTCTGGGTTAATTTTTTGAAAACTAACAGAAAATTCACTAATAATAATCCCAAAAATTATGAAGTATATTGTAAAAAAAGTAAAAATTATCCCTTTTGAGATATTAATACTTTTCTTAGAAGCTTTTCCTGATTTTACCATTTTGATTTTACTTTTTATTTTTTAAGGGTTGTTTAACACAATTTTTATTGAGTTTAGATTTATAAAGAGAAATTAACGGTTTTTCCTGTAATTTCGTTGTATAAATTTGAGAACAAATCAATTGTGAAGTTTAGTTCCTTCGTAGTCGGTTCTATTCCACCGTAGATAATATCTTCTATTTTTTTAATAAAAGGATATACCGATTCTGGTTTTAATTTCTTTTCTAATTCATTTACGCATGTAATTGCATATTCTCGAATAGTTTGATGGATTAATCTGGGTTTCTTAAATTTTACATTAATAAGATCGTCGTAAACTAGATATATATAAGCTATTGCTTCTTTTGGTCTATTTGTATTGACTAATACTTTTACGTTTTCAAATTTTTGTTTAATATCTATTTCTTGTTCTGGAACCTTTTTTTTCTTTTTTGCCATTTTTTTAACCTATCACTGTATTTTTTCATATAATTTAATAAATAATTTTTTTTGAGTATATAATTTTTTGTACTTATCTTTTTAATTATTATTTTGAATCATGATTATTTTATCAGAAATTATACTAAAAATTTAATTGAAAATTATATCCAGTTAATTGGAAATATACTGGTGAAAATAATTCACATGTTTTATAAAAATCATTTTCTGTTATTTTGAAAGGTTTTGCATAGATTATCTCCTCTACTTTTTGTATAAAGGGGTAAATAGCCGTTGGAGTTAGTTTCAATTCCTTAACAGAAATTATCGCAAAATCTCTTATTGTTTCATTATCCTTTCTAGTTCTCCCATATTTAGCACCAACTAAATCTATATAAATAGCGTTAAATAAGTAGGATATAGATTCTTCTAATCTTCCTGAATCTTTAAGAAGTTTGAGATTAATAAGTTTTGATTCAAGAGGTAAACTCACAACTCTAGATTCTTTTTCTTGTTTTTTGAAATAACGATAACCTAAAACAGCCAAAGCTGCTGTTATACCTCCTAGGATTGGAAAAAATATTAAAGAAAACATTAAAAATGGTGGTAATCCGCCACCATTAGAAGGAGTGTAAGATGCTGCGGTAATATTTATATAATCAACAAGAGTTAGGAAAAGTCCAGCAGTGTTAACTAATTCGATTTCAATTGGTTTAAGACCTATTCCGGATGGGACAGTGTAATCATAGGTGAAATTACCATTGGAATCCGTGGCAACAGAATCAATTTGAATTCCGTCGAAGCTGATTATAAGGGTTCTATTACCTATTTTAATGGAACTATTTGACATTGAAATTATTTGTCCTGCGATTGTGATTATTTCTTCTTCAGATGCTTTATCTTCAATATTCCAAATGCAGGTTACATTTGAAAATATGTTTATATTAGGTATAACAATTTCTGAATTCCCAATATGTGGAAAGTCTCCTGAATAACTTAGATTTAAACTTATAGGTTGATCGAATACATTAATAGGGATAGGGATATCTTGTGTAAAGACCCCATCAGAGGGGCTTGTAAAAAAGAAATTGCTTGGCCAATTATATGTGCTATTAAACCACTGATAATTTATTTGCGCATTTGGAATACCTGTACCATTCTCATCATCATATCTTAAAAATCCCTCAACTCTAAAATCCTCTCCAGGAATTTTAGGAAAATTATCTATACTGGTTATATCAAAAACTGATGTAGCATTTGCAAAAATTATTAAATAATTTTCTTTAAAAACATTACCTCTACTCTCATCTGTAACGTTTACTTGGATTTTATACCCTGATATAGAATATACATCAAAGGTGAATGGTATCCTAAAATTGACTTGAAAATCTCCAATTGAGTTAGTTATATTAGTAAACTGAGGAGATATAACATCATCAACAAAAATCGCAACTTCTGTGAATTGGACTCCTGTTCCATTATTATATTTGAGATTTCCAATAATTGTTATTGTATCATTATGATAATGGCGAGTTTCATTCAATTGATAATTTGTAATATTGACACTCGCCCAAAATGCTGAGATTTTGAGTATATCTCGATTATATATACTTTTATGAACATTTTCTAAATCTAATTCGCCAAAATTAACACTTCTATTTATTGAACTAATTGAAATTGTAAAAATAGTAGTAACTAGAAAGATTCCAATTGCTAAATTCTTCTTTTTTACTTTTATTTTCAATTTTTTTTTTAACACATATTTCTTTTTTTTTTATTATATGATTTGTTTAAGTGAATTGCAATTCAGTTTTTTCTACATATTCAAGATTATTAACTTGAGGATCAAAATAAACAATTATCTTAGTTTCACTCACATAATTAGGCCAAGTACCATCGATCATTAAAGATGCATTAAAACGCCCAAATTGATCGGTGACTACAGTATCATTGAACGCTATTATTTCTCCATTTAACAGTTGAACAGTTATGTTCACTTTCATATTTGCCATTGCTGTTCCATTATCCCAAGTCAAGTTCCCATAAACAAAAAGAGTGTCATCCACCCACCATGAACCACCAGAGATATCATGGGGTATGGTGTGATAACCCTCTTGAATAATTATTATTCCAGCAGTAATATTTATAGTTATAAGAGAACTATTTGAACTAACCATATAAGGATTGAGTAGAGAAATAAATAGTATTCCATCTGAATGCTCTATCCTTCCAGTGAAATTAATTAAAATATGATATTCTCCTTGAGGACAACTCTGAAAAATTGCACTTGAAAATGAATAATCTCCATTGTCATTGATAAATTTAGTTTTTGGATCAAATAGGTTAAGATGATATGATACATCGCTTAAACTACTATCCAGAAGTATGATTTCTACTTGTAATCCCCTGAGATCTTCTCCACTTTCAGAAACAGTTCCTGAAATAGTAAAAATATCATTGTCTCTCAATAGAACATAATCATTTGAGATACCACTGACACTGACTGTCTCGTTTATAATAATATAGGTCGAATTATAAGGATATACTCCCATATATTCATACTCTACTACAATATAATGTAATCCCGCGTGAAGTGCGGGTGAGCCAGTATTAATAAGGAATTGATGATATCCACTTTCTGTACCATTATAAGTATAAGTACCCAAAATGTCATTTGCATATATATCCCTAAGGCGTACAATTGAGCCTGCTGGAGCAGTAGACCCGCTCTGATTTATCCAAACTTCAAAACTAGCGATCTCTCCACGTAAATATGCTTCTGGGGGATTTAAATCGTTGTAAGCTAGCAATCTATGGTTTCCTTCGATTTTAAAAACTATAATAACCTCAGCAGGATCATAAACTTTTAACTGATAGTCAGCGTTAACGGAAATTGAAAAATTATTGATATAGGATAAATAAAAACCATATGGTTTTGGAGGGGGATGATAAAATGTTCCATTATACCAAACTTTCAATGTATAATTTCCTGTACTAACAAAATTGTCAATACTAAATTCAGCAAAAATTTCTCCATATTGATTTGATTGATAGGAACCACTTTCAAATACTAAACCATTAAAAATTTCAGTAGGACCATCGAATAAATGAATTGAAATTTCACCATTTTTAATAGGTTTTGAATTTTGTGTGTCATTTAAATATCCTTGAATAAAAAATGTTTGATCAGATGTACCCTTACTTATTTCACGATTTTGAGGCCATATATCAAGGTTAATACTAATTGGAGCATCTAGAATAAAATAAGAATAATTTGTTCGCGGGCCAGATTTCGCATAGAGCAAATTGGGACCTGCAGCATTAGTATCAATATAGTAACTATAAGTTGTAATTCCATTTATATTTGTTGTATTACTCCCAATATAGAAATTACTCGAATAGTCGTAAAATTCAACAATTTCACCCTGCACAGGATCTCCTGTTTCATTTAGAACAATAGCTTTTAATGCAAGAGTTGAATACCTTGG
>JAHQWI010000069.1 GCA_029856085.1 Promethearchaeia archaeon
ACGTTCTACATGTGTAAAAAGGATGGTTGGTGCCGTATTAGTTAAGGACTCTCACATTATTTCCACAGGTTATAATGGAGCCCCGTCAGGATTCAAACACTGTACTCCTGAATCCTGTGTTAGAAAAAATCTTAAACCTGGTCAAAATCCCGAATTTTGTCGCGGTATCCATGCAGAGGTCAATTGCATCATTCAAGCAGCTATTCATGGCACTTCTATTAAAGGAGAAACGACTTTGTATACAACGACGTTTCCATGCATGAGCTGTTTGAAGTTAATAATAAATGCCGGAATCAAAAAAGTTGTTTATAAAGAAGGATATAATATGGAAAATAAAGTTAAAGAAGAATTATTAAGAGAATCAAATCTAATTATTAAAAAATTTGATAAAAACACTTTTTGATGAGACTTAAATCACTTTTTATTGGAACTGGAATATAATTTTTCAAATCATAGGATCTATGGATCATTATTTTAATTAAACAAAAGTTATTATCAATATATGGGTATGAATTTATGAAAGCGATTGTATACACAAAATACGGACCACCGAGTGTCCTTCGGCTCAAAGAGGTAGAAAAACCAACTCCTAAGGACAACGAAATACTAGTAAAAGTATATGCGTCAACAGTAACATCGGGGGTGGTGATAATTCGAAGTGGTTTGAAAAACATATCTCCCATGACGCGTTTCTTCGCGCGTTTATTTATGTTTGGTCTCAGAAAACCAAAAAAAGCTATACTAGGGTACGAGCTATCAGGGGAAATTGAATCAGTAGGCAAAGACATAAAACGATTTAAGAAAGGCGACCAAGTTTTTGGAACTACCACCGGGTTGAAATTTGGTGCTTACGCCGAGTACGTATGTCTGCCCGAAGAATGGAGGGCAGGGGTGGTGGCAATAAAACCTGCCAATATTACTCATGAAGAAGCCGCCGTCGTACCTATTGGGGGAATTACTGCGTTACATTATCTTAGAAAAGGAAATATCCAGAGTGGACAAAAAGTTCTTATCTATGGCGCTTCTGGAAGGGTAGGTACTTTTGCGGTACAGCTTGCCAAGCACTTTGGGGCAGAAGTTACCTGAGTATGCAGTACCACGAATTTAGAATTGGTGAAATCTCTGGGAGCCGATAAGATAATTGATTACACTAAAGAGGATTTTACCAAAAACGACCAGACCTATGACGTTATTTTTGATGCCGTTGGAAAAAACTCTTTTTCAAATTGCAGGAAAGCACTAACTCCGAACGGAACATACATGACAGTTAATAAGGGGATAATGAAAAAAAGTATTGAAGATCTAATCTTCCTCAAAGAGCTTATTGAAGCGGGAAAGATAAAATCGGTCATAGATAGACGCTATCCGTTGGACCAAATTGCCGAGGCTCATAGTTATGTCGAAAAAGGGCACAAAAAGGGAAATGTAGTAATAACTTTAATTTAAAACCAATTATTAAATAAGGAAGTATTATTATGGCAAAATGTAAAATTACTGTGCTTAAACGGTCGATAAATGAAGATTTTGCAAGAGAATATACTAAAGAGAAGGTAGATTTGTGTCCTAGAAATACTGAAGGTCAAGAATACATATCTATTGATGGAGCAAAGCCTGAAAATTTTTGTGAATTTGCTTGGATTGATATCTACAAATATGGTTTTGCTCTAATATTCAATGGGAATTTTGGTATGTGGATGAAAGACTCAAAAACTGTTATAGCTAGCTGTACAGATGGTATCAGACCTGTTATTTATAAAGTTGAAAGAATTGAAGATTAGGGAATTATTATGATTATTGGGGAGATCAATAGATCAGATTATGTTCCCAATTCTCAACCATATAGAAAAAAATTGGGCAGTTTTTGTTTAAATTCATATCCATTTCAGTGCAAAATAATGTAAATAAAGATATTTCTTAGTATTTTTTCATTGTTCGCTTGTAAAATTTCGAGACTAAATTATCATTTTTTCTATTTAATGATTATATACTCCCATTATTTTTTTTTTCTGAATTAGTAAACATGCTCTTATTAGAAAACCATTCTGTATAATAAATAACAAATAAAATTAAAAATAAAAAAAAAATAAAAAAATCATATTGAAGGTGAAAGATTTGTATAATTATAAACAATTAATTAGCGAACTCTTAGGTGCAGCTATAGCAGTTGCTTGGATAGCTTGGGCATTAATTTGGCCAGGAAATATGGTTGGTCTCGTTATTGCACTTGCTCTTACTATATTGTTGGGTACGTTGTCTGGAGGACTTTTTGCGCTAAGTAAAGAGAAAATTAATTATAAAGAAGCTCTTGGCTGGCTATTAGGCGCCACTATAGCAGTTGCTTGGATAACTTGGGCATTACTCTGTCCGGGGAATATGGTTGGTCTCGTTATTGCCATCGCCGTTAGTATAATTTTCGGTACATTATCTGGAGGATTCATGGAACTAAGCAAAAAAGAAAGCTCTAAAACTAAAGAAAGCTAGGAAACTTCTAATCTTTTTTTTAATTCATTTCTCTATTCTAGTACGTTTATCACTACTTTTCCTTTCAAGTGGCCTTTTTCATAATATCTATGAGCATCGGCAAGTTGTTCTAATGGAAACACTTTTTCAACAATAGACTTGATTTTTCCTGCTTCAATCTGTTCTTTCAGAAAATCAAGGCTTTCTGTGGAAACATTACCCAAATATGACTTAATATGTTTATTTCTTATTTGTTTAAACAATACAGTTTCTAAATCAACGGTAACAAAAATTCCATTCTCGGTTAAGTAGTTTTTACATATAGAATATGAAATTTTCCTTCGGCCCACGGCATCAAAAATGATATCATATAATTGACCGTTTTGAGTAAAATCTTCTTTAGTATAATCTATCACCGTCTTAGCCCCAAGAGCTTGTGCATTATTTATTTTGTCTGTACTGCACACAGCAGTTACATCAGAGGTAAATAACCTTGCAATTTGTACAGCATAAGTACCTACTCCTCCAGAAGCGCCATAAATAAGCACACTTTGCCCCTCTTTAATATTAACTTTTTCTTTAAGACCAGTTAATGCTGTGCATGCTGTATCGGGTACTGCCGCAGCTTCTTCATGTGTCATATTAGAGGGTTTTATTGCGGCATGTTCCTCAGAAATGCAACAGTATTCTGCATTTGCTCCAGGCTTTGGTCCTTTAGCACCATAAATAAGATCACCTTTTTTAAATTTAGTCACCTTCTTTCCTACAGACTCAACTTCACCTGATACATCAAAACCAAGAATGTTTGCTTTAGGTTTTTTAAATCCTGTCATTAATTTGGTCAAACCAAATAACTTCTTTTCACCAGTCCGAAAAATCATATCAAGAGCATTTACTGAAGTTGCATGTACCTTAACGAGTAATTCATTGCTTTCAGGTATAGGTTTTTCCACTTCCTTTAGTTCAAGCACATCCGGAGAACCAAATTCTTCATATACAATAGCTTTCATAATATACAATTTTGAAAATTATATTACTTATATAATTTGATTATTGATAGTCATAAAATATTTATTGCGTTTCCCTTACCAAGCCATAAAATTGCATGTACAATAAACACCTTAAATTTCAACAATCTATATATAATCTGGTAATAATCTTATGAAACATGAGTCTTAACCTAAAATTGCTAAGATAAAACAACACACTGCTATTACGAGTGATATCGGAGTCATGATTCGTTTTTCCCATTGACTTTTAGAAACTGCATTCATCAAGGTATTTAGGGTTGAATAAACCGCATATATCCAAATGACAATCGTAGTCAACAAATCATTATTGAAAACGGTCATTATTGCAGCTCGTTCTAAGACTGTAATTATCCCAAAAACGAATATTCCAACCGCAATTAAGCTCATTATTCTCAGCTTCTTGGGGAGGGTTTCATACTTCCCACCATAGGCCGCGCGTCCTAATGGCAAACCTATTGCCAGTAATACTTGGAAAATACTCATCAAAAAAAATAAAACACTTGCTATAATTGCTACTATTATCAAAATCATTATTCTCTGCCTTCCTAAGTATTAATATTTATAATTTTTCTTATCTTAAAATTCTAATTAAATTATCTGTAGTATGTATAATTTTAATAAACTATTAGATTATCTCCAGAAGATATAAAAATGAGATTGCTAATAATTATGTTAACAAATTTTTTTATTATAAAGATTAGATAAAATGAGACAAAATAAATTAAAAAGCCTAGTTTTTCCGATAATAATACTTAACCTTATGCTTTTCAGCATTTATACTATGGGTAATCCCCCAATGAAAAACGTTCTTATTGATGGGGATATAAATGTGGATGAATGGGCAGATGCAGATTGGAAAATTCCCTTCTATTTAAATGTAGATAACACACCAGATTTCAGTGGAAAAATTAACGTAGATGGATACAACTTTTTTTACATAGGAGAAGATTTAAACAATCTATATTTAGCACTTGATCTTTGTGGCGACCGGTCTGACAATGAAACCAGTGAATGGATTGGAGTATGGTTAAATACTGCGAATAGAACATACGATAATTATTTTGATTGGGTAGATTTTTTTGATAATGGTGTAGAAACATTGCTGCATGATGTTGAAGAAGATCAACCTTGGGATTATTTTTCGAAAAATGCTGGAATGTATACTCGATTTGTAAACGATGATACGGAAATTAATACTACTTATGGAACAGTAGACGGGGGTGCCGATTTCTTACAATATTGGTGGACCGGGGATGTTAACATTACCTCAGAAACACTTGGAGCTGATGAACTCTATTGGATAAATTTCTAAGTAGATTTATCTAAATGGTTTCCATTACTGGATGAAGTTAACGCAATTCAAGATATAGAAATAAGGGTGGGAACTGAGCATGATGTAGTTATAGATGACCATAAACTTATTTTATGGAATAGTGATGGAACATTACCGCCGTTAAATGATCCTGAACAGGTAATTTCTCTTAACAATTTAAATTCCTATCTGTTAGAATATGTTGATTATGGTTTAGCTAATTTAACAGTTGATAAGAAACTCCAATTCAGCTTATTTGGTAATAATTCTGCTCCTTTTAATACGATTTTAGATAGACTCGATTTTAATGTATTAATAAATTACACTAACTGGGCTGGACACGTTGTAGTTCCATATTCCACGATTAAAACATACCAATTAGAATGGAGTTTTGGAGCTAGCCCTAATAATGCGACTGATCATAGGATGTTTGAATTTTCTATACCAAAGACAGAACTAGAACTCTATGACACAAATCAAGAGTTGGGAATCATAGTTGGAGGGTATGGGACATTAGGATACATAAATGGCTCGAATTTTTGGGTTTTTTCAGTAATTGATTACCATCAATATGTAGAAGACAGTTCATATTACAATTATTATGACATGAAGGGTCTTGCTGAATCCTCGGGAGTAATTTCTGGATACCCACTAATTCTATTAGTTGGAATAACTAGCATTTGTTCTGTGGTAGTAATAAAAAAGAAATTTAAATAATATATTTCAACTTTTTTTTTTCAATTTAACATCGTCACTTTTTTCCGAATTTAATAGCATCTTGAGGGCAAATATCTACACATCTTCCACATAAATAGCATTCGCTTTTAGAACTATCTTCATATGCTTCATCTGTAGGACATATTTGCTCACACAGCTCACATTGTGTACAATCATCAGTCCTTCTATACTTATATCGACTAAATCTGCTCAAAATGCTAGCTGTAGCACCAAATGGGCAAAATAATTGACACCAAGGTCGATATATGAAAAAACTTAGAATTATTGTAAGGATTAGTGATATTATTGGAAATAAAATGACTGTTAGGGAAGCAGCTTTGAAAAGATTTAATCCTAAAAACGGATTAATATATTGTAATAACGCAAAATTCACGAAAATTGTAGTAACAATTATCAAGGCAAAAAATGCCCATCTTACTATTTTGCTATATTTCTGTGGGATTTTGAAGTAATACTTAACCTCTTTCTGCTTTTTTATGCTAGATTTAATTCTGAGATTCGAGATAAACTCCTGAAGGGCACCTAGGGGACACGCAAATCCGCAAAACATTCTTCCGATAAGGAGGGTTGAGGCTAATAACAAAGTTACAATGACTATCATTGGAATTATTTGAGCTATTGGACCCGCATTGCTAATGGTCATAAGTATCTGCTGAATTGGTAAAACAGCATTTGGAATAGCACCTAAAACTAATCCTCCAATAATTATTGAAATCGTATAAAGGAGATACTTGTATTTTTTAGCAAGCTTACTCTTATAGATTAAATATGTGCAAACTAAAACAATAAAAATCCACAAAACAAACATTGGAAAAGCAGTTACTAAATCAAAACTGGTTTTTTTAGCTTGGAAAATCATTTTTTATTGAAATTATTTTTAATTTATTATATGTTAGATATTAATGATATGCTAAATTCATAATCCTTTACCCATAAAGTATATTTTTAAATAGAAGTTAATGATTAAATATGGTCGAAGATGTTGTCTATGTAAAATTAGAAATATCAATTCCAAAAAGTAAATGGCTTGCACAGATAAATAGAAATTACCCTGATTTAGTTTTTAAAATTCTTTCAAATAATCTTTTAGATAGAAATACGGGGATTTTATTGCTCCAAATAGAAGGGCTAAATATTAAAGATTTTAATTCTGATTTAAAGAACAATAAATTAGCTCTTTCCCAGCAAATTCTTTTTTCAGGAAATGATTTTATTATAGTAAATGTTAAAGAAGATGACCCTTGGGTTTTGAATACTTTAATAAAAACAGAATTACTATTAACTTAACCGATTATTGTAAAGGATGCTAAACTGAATGTAGATATAATTGCTGAGCGAAAAAAAATTGATCATTTTTTAAATGAACTAGAAAAAAGAGAAATTCAAGTAGATATTCGGAGTATTGGTTATTATCAAAAAAAAGTCATATTGACTAAGAAACAGAAAGAAATTCTCAAGAAAGCATATAAATTTGGTTATTTTGAAATACCAAGAAAGATCTCCCTAACCCATTTCGCTAAAAAACTTCAAATATCTCCATCTGCACTTTCAGAAACCATAAGGAGAATAAATAAAAAACTTACTCAAAACTTTCTTGATAATTTATGAGATTAATCTGTTTTTAAGTTGTAGAACACGATTTATTTCTGAAATTAAAGTTTATATGTGATACTATTTTTATTAACAAGGCATGCTTTTATATGCAATTCTTCTTCTAATAGTTGGGTTTATAGGGTTATTTTTTGGTGCTAAATTTGTGGTAATTGGACTTGAAAATATTGCTGATCGCTTACATATTAGTCATCTAATGGTGGGGCTGACGATTTTATCGATTGGGACTAGCTTACCAGAAATAGCTGTAAGTGTAATGGGTGCCTTTGATAAGATTTTAGGTATTGATCCTAACATTGATGGAATAGTAATTGGAAATAAAGTTGGATCATTTCTGACTCAAATTACGTTAATCATTGGTATTTTAGCAGCTACCCAACCGATTTTTGTTAGTAAGTGGGAATTAAGAAGAGAGGGACCTATGCTCTTTTTTTCCGTATTTATTTTTCTTTTATTCTCCTTGGATAAAAAAATTACTCAATTTGAAGCACTATTGATGATAATTATATATTTCATTTATCTATCATTAGTAATTTGGAGTGAGAGACGTTTACAAAAAATTAGCCTAAAACATAATTTAATGGAAAAACAACGCTTAGATACTGTAAGTTTTGAACCAATTGAGAGTCCTCATAAAGTAACATCAACATCTAAAGATATTGGTTATCTCTTAATAGGTCTTTTTATATTATTATTCGCAGCAGAAATAACATTACTATCAGCCCATGATATATCAAAAGAATTTAATATTCCAGAAAATGTAGTTGGAATCTTAATAGTTGGGTTTGGTACAAGTTTACCTGAACTAGTTGCTGATTTAACTGCTATAAGGAGAGGATCTTATGGAATCGCTGTAGGGGATATCTTAGGCTCCAATATATGTGATATTTTATTAGCCACAGGATCAGGAGCAATATTGATTAGTTTTAATGTTCCGATGATAATTCTGTTGTTTGATATTCCAGTTCTATTCTTAGCGTTAACTATCGCGTTCTATTTCCTATGGACTGAAAAAAACCTAAAAAGATGGGAAGGAATACTTTTAATTAGTTTTTATAGTGTTTATGTAATTTTGAAACTATCTATGTTTCAAATTTAAGAAAACTCATTTTTTTTCAATATTATAAGAAAAAAAATTACTTATGAAAAGTCAATCTCTTTTTTACCATGCGATTAATATCGTCAAAATATCAGTAATAGATTTTAACAGAAACCAGATAATCCAGAAATTTTTGGTCGCAATTTGATGACCTTATTTGTTTTGATTAAAAGAATTGATTGAAAGTAGTTTTGGTCTTGATGACCAAAACAAGTAAAAGAAAATAATGATATATTCAAATACTTTCCACATTTGGATTACAATATTATTTTAACTCACCTTAAGATAGGGAATGATACAAGTGAAAACCTTATAATTGTGGATATCGATGAGATTATAAATAGAGAAGGTTAATTCATAAAATTTCAAATGCTTTTTCTACATAAACTGAACTTAATTTAATCTCTTATCGATGATTATATATTTTAATTAAGATATTATCTTTATATGAATAGAGAGATTGAACAACTAACTAGACAATTTTTAGAGCATTTAGAAAATACAAAATTCTTTTCAAAAGTAGAATTTGTTATTTTATATGGCTCTTCTCTCAGTTCATATTATTTAGATGACAGTGATATTGATCTTTGTTTATATATCGATGAAGAGAAAAAAGTACTTTCAAGAATTCGTTTAGAATTATTAAAAAAGTCCATTGAGAAATTTGATATTCAGATGTTCCAATTACTTCCTTTATATGTTCAGATTGAGGTATTAAAAGGCGAAGTTCTTTATGTGAAAGAAGAAGATAGGTTATATGAAATTGCTGATGAGACTATTGATGAATATGAAGAATTTTATCCTCTATATTTAGATTATATTGATCGGTGATTGTTTTGAGAATAGATATTATTAAAAACAAACTAAAAGTTATAGAAGAAAATATAGAGTTAGTAAAAGAATATCTTCCCAAAAATATCCAAGAATTTAAAGCTTTAGGGTTAGTTAAGGATGGGATTTATAAAAGAATTGAAGCATCAATTCAAGAAGTTATCAATATTTGTTCAATAATTAATTCGGATTTAAAATTAGGTATCCCTTCAAATAGAGACGATATCATCGTTGCTTTAATGGATACTAATATTATATCAAAAAAAATGACTGAGAAAATTAAGCAATTAAAAGGATTTCGGAATTTTCTTGTCCATCGTTACGGAAATATTAATGATGAAATTGCATTTGAAGATATTAAGAACGGACTTTCTGATTTTGCATTATTTAGAGAAGAGATATTTAAATTTCTGAAAACTTCAATTACAAATAGAAATCCATCTGATTCTCTACTATAACTGATATTATAAAAATACTCTATTTAGTTTAATTAGTATTGAAAAAATACAGATTTGGTAGATATGGGAAAAAAGATCTAATTCAAAATGATTATATAAACAGAAAAACCTTTGTGTTAAAAGGGGGGTTAAGGAGTGTGGAATGGGCTTTGGTAATCTTTTTTTTCGCAATGGGATTAATAATGTTTTTAATTCTCAGTATTAATTCCGGAATCTTCCTCGATAATATCCGGTTTGTCTTCAATTGGTTCTATAACGTGAATCTGAATTTTTTTTGAATCTATAAAATCTTGAACTTCAGTATCTCCAATTTTATTTGTATCTAAAGCATCTCTAGTTTCTAAGAAATCCTTAAAATCGTTTATTATTGATACGACATCTTCTGGATAAAACCGTTTTCTAATAATATATCCTTTTCTTTCTAGGGCATGCTCAGAATACCACCAATAAAAGCTAACGGTTAAAATAATTATTAAAAAGTTATTTATGAGATTTATTTGATTTCTATCTGCAAAGACTCCTGTGAGTGAACCTACGCCGGTAATCATGATAATCTGTCCCTCGATATATAATAGCGTAAACGAGAATAGGAAGAATGCAATATTATTTGGTTTAAAAATTATGGAGTCATAAATTTTATCACCTAAACTTTTTAAGACTAAGAATGCTGTGAGAACCATAAGTAATATATCGATAAGTCTTGTTAGTATTTCCAATTCTGTTGTTGTTTGAACTACACCTTGCAAAGCGCTAAAGAAACTAAAAGTTCTAAACCAGATTATTAGCCATAAAAGAATATAAAACATTGAAGAATATGAATTGGATGAACCAAATTTTCTACTTCTATGAAATAGTGTAATTAGACGCCAAGAAGTAATAATGATTATCAAAACTATGATTATATTAGATGCAGCATACCAAATTAAGGGCTCTTTAGGGTCTCCTGGTTGTGGTGTGAATTCCGGGTGAAATCCAAAAAAGGTTCCTAATTGGATTAAAACTGGGATAATCAGTGCTACTATAAGGATGACAATATCAATTAATTCTTTTTTTTTAGAGACACCAAATTTATCGTTTATTTTCTCATTAACTTTAACCGAGACATCCTCAAAACCAATTCTAAGATAAAAAATTTGAACTAGATTCCACCCGAAATAAATAGTAATGAAAATAATAGGTAGCGCTATATCCCATCCGAGGAATTGTACAGTTAATTGATTAGATGCGCCAGCTAAGAAGTATGGGAGAATAATAAAAAACGCGATGAAATAGTTAATTAAAAAGCAAATTAACTTTTTTCGATCAAATTTTTTTTCTGGAGAAAAGAGATACTTCTCCAATTGTGGAATAAGGCCTTCAAACATTAAAAAAATAAATGTCATCGAAAATGTTGCTGCTAAAAATAGAATCGCATTTCCTACGTTTGAACTTGGAATAAAGCTTAATAATGCAATTATTAAAGCTGATAGAAGAAATGTTACTGTATAGAAAAAATGATTGTTACTAAAGATCTGATGGAAATGTTTATCTAAAAAATCTTGAATTTTACTCATATCAGTGTTTTTACTCCTTTCATTTCATAATATAAAATTTAAAAAAAATATTGAATCTAAATTTGAAAAAAAATCGAATTAATTTATATAAGCAGAGACAGTTTTTATACGTTTTTCTGCGGTTTTAATAATATCATCAATAATATCTGGTACTCGTTCTATGCTGTTGATGATTCCAATACTTTGTCCTAAAAGAACAGCACCATCATTGATATTCCCTCGGTAAGCAAGTTCGTATTTTTTCGATTGTTCAACAAACTCTTCAGGACTTGTTTGAGCTTCTTGAGCCATTTTATCTTCCTTCGAAGCAACAAGGTCACGGGTTAAAGAATATTTGTTCTTCCAGAGTCTTATTGGTCCAAATCCACCTGTTACCAAAACTGTATCTTGTGCTCTAGCAGGAGGGATTACACTCTTTATTGCATCATGGAATTCGCTCTCTTTTGATCCGATAAACCTTGAACCCATTACAATAGCTCCAGCACCCATAGATAAAGCAGCTGCGAGCGCTTGACCAGTTGCATAACCCCCACAGGCAGCGATAGGCATATCTGGATATTTTTGTGTAACCTGTTGGAGTAAAATTAATGACGTGACTCTCTCATAGGATTGATGACCTCCACCTTCATTTCCAGTTATTACCATACCATCTACATTTGAAGCAACACATTTATCAGCAAGCCATAGAGCAGGAGCTACATGAAAATGTTTAATGTTTGAGGTTTCCCTTAATTTTTGGAAAGATTTTGATGATGGGAGCAATTTTGAAGATCCCGCACTGGTCAAAGCATACATACATTGTTCCTTGATTTTTGGATTTTCCATAATGAATTGAGGAATATCTTTAGCAAGAGCAGAAGCAGAGGGAGCTATTCGTGAAGCTAAGATGTTAAAACCAAAAGGCTTATCAGTGTGTTCAACTACGTATTTCATATTTTCTTTCATTATTTCAACAGGACTTTTTCCTGCTTCATATTCGCTAATCAAACCAGTATTGCTCAATACATCAAGACCGCCTGCCTCAGAAACTGCCACTGTTAATTCAGTCGTATAAAATGGACCCATTGGTGCAGATATTATGGGATGTTTTATCCCAAACATTTCAGTAATATTTGTCTTAATTACCATACAATATCACTTTGGATTTTAATTAAATTTCTTTAAGTAAGGTTAAAAAAACTTTTTGAATTACTCACCTTGCTTAAATAGATAGAATTTCAAATCTTTTTTATACTGAAATGGCTTATTTTCTTTTATGAGTTTAATAAATTTTTTTATTGAAATCCATTTGAAACTTAAGCAATACAGATTGCAGTTTTTATTTTTCTTCTTATTTTGGTTCGCAGGTTTTCTATTTTTCTTTTTTACAGAACCCGGTGATAGTTTAGGAAAAATATTCTTATATTCCTTAACGGTACGTTCTCCCATTGGTGCAGATGATTTAGCCAAGTTTTATGTCTTAATATGGCCTATTTTACTGGAAGTGATTTTTTTTGGGTTTATCATGGGTGAATTGTTGCAAAAGTATAACCCTCTTATTACGAGTAGAATTCTCGCTCGACACCAACGAAATCATATAGTTGTAATAGGTTATCAACATCTTTCTGAGAGAATAGTAGAATACTGCATTGCAAATAAAGAACGTTTTAGTCTTATAGAGGATCACCATGAATTAGTAGAAGATTTAATTAGTATTGGAAAACCAGTAGTTGTTGGAGATCCTACTGAAACAACTAACCTAGAATTTGCAAATGTAAAAAGCGCGAAAGAGGTATTTATTACTATAGATGACGTTAGGATAGCGATAATTTGTACAGAAAAAGTTCGTAAAATGAATGATGAATGCTCGATATATGTCCGTGCATTTGAAGATCATGTGCAAGAGTATCTTAGACAACCCTCATTAAACGCATTTTCATTTTCTACATCAAAATGGGCGATGGATGGCATCCAAGAATGGACGAGGGATAAAACTGGTAATGCGATTGTGATAGGCCGGGATATTTTAACCCATCGAATTGCTTATAACCTCTCTCTGCAACCAGAGCGCGAAGTTTTTCTTTTTGACGATGAACATGATGGTATTGAATTTGTGGTCAATAAACGATTACATATAATCAATGAATTAGCTTATTTTTTAAGTGATCTACGTACCCATGTAAATTTAGATGAAATTACCCAAGCATTTATTTGCTGGAAACGTGAATCTGAATTCGATGAATCACTTTATCTAACATCAAAATTAAATTCTCGTTATCCTCATATTGAGGTATTTGTGCGAATTTTTGATGAAGAACTCATTGATTTGGTAGAAAAATACAATGCAAAAACCTTTTCAACATCTAGCAACGCGTTTAAAATGCTTCAGAAAGAAGTTGCACCTGATTCCGCAATTTGTCCTAAATAAGATTGAACTTTGTAAAACATCTTTTTTAGATATATGCGTGAAAGAATCAAAAAAAAAATTTACTTTTTCATAATACCCTTTTTGACTTAACTCAATCTTAAATAATGTTTAGGATATGCTCTCTTAACGAGGCTACAAGCTCGATTTTCATTGATACTGGCAAATCTAATTTGCCCTCAAAACTTTCAATAAATTTTTGTTTAATTTTATTTAAGATGAGGGATATTTGGTCAAATGTGGTCTCATTGCCATATTCGATTATATATTTAAAATTAATTATTGAATCTTTTATAATAAAATAATTTTCATTACCAATCTTTATTACTCGACCCTCATCGCTTTCCATTTTTGAAGCAATAGATTGTAAGGAATAAATAAAATGAGATAATAGGGTCTTATTAATTGCATTTGAACCTTGTTTATGTATCTCTAAAGTGAAAATAGGGGTTTCCTTATTATCTATTACATAAATACTGCTGATATTACTCATATTTACCGTGATAGTACTCCTTTAATTTGAAAATATTAAATTCTTCTCAAATAATGTATATACGCTGGATCTGTAAATTTTATACTTAAATTTAGCAGGGATTAAATTAAAAATTTGTTTATTTATCAAAACATTTATTTTTTCGTCAATATCTTTAAATTCAGCTTTATTTTTCAAGTTTGGATCATATTTGTGTAAGAATATAGACAATTCAATAATTTTTTCTTCTTGTTCTATAGACTTTATGATATCTTCTAAGTATTTTAACGCTTGATTATATCTATTATAGTCTTGAACATCAATAATATATAGAATCTCATCTACTTTTTTTATATACTTAGCAAAATTTGTAATGTGATCTGAGCGGTATTCTTTTTGACCTCCAAAATCCCACGCATATATATTAAAATTGTTCTCTTGGAATTGTTCGATGTTTACGCACCTAGTTGGTTTTAAAGATAAATAAGATAATAGATTGGTATCTTCTTTTAAACTCAATAAAATAGTAGT
Source organism: Promethearchaeia archaeon (assembly GCA_029856085.1). GTDB lineage: Archaea > Asgardarchaeota > Lokiarchaeia > Sigyniarchaeales > SOKP01 > Loki-b32. The sequence continues at coordinate 14,501 of JAHQWI010000069.1, forward strand.
TTTCCCACAGTTATCCAAGCCTAATATCAGAATTTTGCTATTCTTATCTCCCAATTTTCAAACCTTTTTAATTTTTATTTATTTCATTAATCGCTTTTGGAATTTAACCTTTTAAATATTATAAAGCTGAAATATATTTTTTTCAATTAAATTAAATATAGCTCTTATCTTACTTGGTTCATACTCATGTTGATTTAACAAAAAACTCGTAAAAAAATAATCCAGGTAATTTTTCTTCATAAAATCCAATGCTCTATTATATTCATTTTTCTCTGTCGAATTTAATTTTATATTTTTATTCTCTACAATCCTTAAAGGTGCTAAAAATGAGGTGTTTAAATGCTTTTTTACAATAATTTTTATCCCTTTAAATGGCGTAACATCATTATTAAAATTTGAGAGGAGATGACCGTATTCTTCATCAATTTCATAAGATAAGTTAGTAATCGATTTTAAAAAATCACTAGAAGGATTCTCTTTCATTATAAGTACCACCCTAAAATTCTTAAACTCAACCATTAGTATTTTTGAATCTTTATATTCTAATTTAATTGTCTTAGATTGTTGATAAGAGCCTATTAGTTCGAATCCAAATGAACGTATGGCATCTAAGAATCCAGAAATCAATGCAGAATCGATATTTTTACCTGAAAAATTTTCTTCGTACACACATAGTCCAGATTCCTTATCTACAACCATAAAATAATTCATGCTAAGCACATCCGTACATTTATCTACTAACTTTTTCCTATTTCGCTGAATTTTATTTCTAACTCTTTTAATCGTTATATATGAACCTGTACTAACAGTTGAAACTATTCCAATAATTATTACAATTAAAATAATAAACTGAGGGTCTAAAGTAAATGGAACAGTTATTTTGATGTCTTGTGAAATTACACTTGCCTTATGATCGCTATACCAAAAAAATACAACCATATAATCTCCTTTGTGTGGATTTTCTGGAATTTGATAAGAAAAAGTCATTATTATCGAACTAACCTCTTTTGTCTCATTAAATAATTCAAAATCCCAAGGGTCAATCAACTTCCAAGAAACATACCCGTTAACTTGAGGTAATTCTATTGAAAACCTTAAATCTTGATTAGGTTCAAATTCTATAATAGGAAAGTTCATGTCTAATATTTCTTGAGAAGATAATGCTGTTATCAACCAAGTTGCTCCAGTTATGATACTATCGCTTTCTAAATAAATATATTTTTCATCTGTATTTATTACAACATTTAATTCTGAATTAACAACCAATCCATTCCTGTATATTTTTATGTCATTCCAATTGTCGGGATAATAGAATTCAATTGAGTAATTACCCTCTATTCTACTTATTAAGGGTTCAATTCTCCACCTAATTTCTTGATCTAATTCTAAAATCACAGAGCCATCTGCATCAAATTTATTTTTTATCCTTAAAGAATAGCTATAACTAAAATTAAGTGTTGTTGAAGTATTGCTTTTAATTGGAATTTGTAGAGGATTCGTATCAGGTGAATAGTTTAATTTGGGTATTTTAACATAACCAGTTCCATTATTAATACCATTCAAGATGTTGTAATACGTATTTTCGATTTCTATTGTCATATTTATTTCTTGGGGATTATATATTCGTTCAGTGCTTTGGACTAATTTGTATAATAGAGTGGAATTCTTTACTCCATCGCTCCACGTATTCCCATCATATCTTGAGACGTGTAGATTTGGAAATTGAGCATAAGCATTATATGCCCAATAGTATTTATCTTGTGCTGCAAATATAATTGAACCATCAACCACTAAGAAATATTTTCCAATTGAAAGATTAATTGGATTTTCAAATTTTTGATAAAACCATCCCAAATTCTTAGTTATATTAAGGTCGGTTGGAGTACCATAAACTGTATCATTAGGAGCATTTTTCACGGGATCGTATCCATTGATTTGAACTTTTAATACTTTATCAGTGTATTCATTTTTAAAACCATAAATATAAGTACCATAAACAATTGAAGGTTCAGAGATATTGATTTGAACACCGTATCCATAATTATTACCAAATTTTTCAATTACTTTAAAACCACTATCATATACCTCAAATTCTTTTGTCTCTTTTCCTAATTTTATATCAGTAAAATTTAGTTCAAATTTCGTAACATTCCATGTGTCTGAAGGTAATGCAATTCCAATTGATTGGGTATTATTTACTTGATCAATTTTGTCCGCATATTCATACATCGGATATTTTAAGTCTGTTATTTCTAACTGTTCATTCTCCTGAGCATAAACTCTATTTCCAGTGTAATATGCGGTAACCAGTATGAATAAAGCGATCAATAAAAAAAATGTGGATTTTTTAAACATCTTCATAGGCATACATAATCCTGTTCAATTGGATAAATTGATTTTGCTTAACTAAACTAAATTATGAAAATTAAGAATTTAAATTTTAATCACATAAATTATTAGTTTTAACTTCTTAGCTTATAATTGAGAAAAATAAAATAATTACTAATTCAAAAGATTAGAATATCTAATTAGTAAACTCTTATTAAGATGAAGAACTCATAGACTTGGTAGAAAAATACAATGCAAAAACCTTTTCAACATCTGATAATCCGTTTAAAATGATTCAAAAAGAAGTTGCACCAGATTCAGCAATAGCACCAAAAAGAGATTAAAGTTTTATATCAATGAATATTTTTGTATCAAAGGTGGATTGAAAAAATGACAGATGAGATCATAAAGATAGTATATTTGCCTCCTATGCGAGTTGCATCATTTCATGCTATGGGAAAAAATTTTGGAGATCCTGAGGTAAAGGTTTGGAAAAAGCTTAAAGATTGGGCAAAAACTAAAGGGTTACTAGATAATCCCTCAAAACATCAAATTTTTGGTTTCAATAATCCTGCACCTCTTCACATTAACGAAGGAAAACCATATGGATATGAATTATGGATAACAATAGGGAAAGATTTCAAAGTCGAAGATCATATAAGAACTAAATCTGTTGAGGGAGGCATGTACGCCGTAATTACATGCAAAATGGAAGAAGAAAATATTGGTACTACATGGCAAAAACTCTTTCAATGGATTCAAGAAAATGAAGGTTATGACTACCATCCAAATTGGAAGCCACTCCATGAACGTTATGATGAGGATCATGTTAATCATGGTGTATTTGGATTAGAATATATTCCAGATGCACCCTTAACTAATAAAGAGGAATTCTTTATAATGGATATCTATGGTCCAGTAATTAAAAAATAATATAACAATATAAGTAAATTTACTTTACCATTCATATCTGCACTTAGTACAGCTTTTCTTTTTTGCATAAATCCGTTGAGGAGAATAACTAAGTACTCTAGATCTATCATCAACTTCTTTTATTGCAAAACCCATCGCACCACATTCAGGACAAACTCTCTTATTAATACGAGTATCCTCACTAGGGGTTAAAGAGGGTTCAGTATATTGAGGTTGCATGAGTGGGGCGTCTGGTTCTCGGTTTGGAGAAGAAGGGACATTTAAGTGTTGAGGTCGGGGAGGGGGTGGGACATATAATTTTCGACTTGGATAAGAAGGAGGATCTAAATGTTGAGGTCGGGGAGGGGGTGGTGTGAATGATTCTTGACTTGGGTAAGATGATGGACTTTTTTGTTGAGGTGGGGGAGGTGGGGGAGTTATTTTTTGCGGTAAATCTTGAATTTGCGCTTTAAGGTACCTATTCTCTGTAGTTAATCGAATTATTGTATTTTCTTTTTCCGTAACAAGTGCTTGATAATAATGAATTTCAGAAAATAATTCTGTAATTTGGCTTTCCAATTTATCAAGCATCTCTTCATATTCAGGTGGAAGTCCAACTATATTATTCTTCATTTTACACTTTCACACCTCACTCTTAACAATATTGTCATCTGTAAATATTGTTACTATTGTACTTAGTTTGATCGAGAATATAAATATTATTAGTAAGAAATTTGAAAATCAGATTTTCTAAATATTATGCAATTGGTTCTAAATAATCATTTAACAATACTTTGAGGTTTTTTCTACTCCTTAAGTTATAAAAATGTTAAAAAAAAAGATTAAGTGGAAATATTAAATTTCGTTGAGTCCATCCCAAGGTTCTCTCTCTTTGTCGAAAGGAGCATTTACAACTTTGCATTCTCTTCCTAGGAACATTGTTGCTCGACTTTCCTTATCATATGAAGACCATTCAGGAAGTCCATCGTGATTTGGATTTCCAGTATGAGCAAAAGAAATCCATGCATCCATCACTTTTTCACAAAGATTATCAATATCAGGACCTTTCCCGACGAATTCGGGAAAACCAGGGGCGTCAAATGTGTTAAATACAAATGGTACATCTATAAAGTGGGGGCACCCATAAGCACCATTGAATTTGGGAGATGGAAAGGTAAACATGTAATTAAACGTATTAGGTTGATGTTTAGATTGAGCCTCAAGCAATCGTATCGTGGGGACACGGAACATGGCACCAGTTACAACAGCATCCAATAAATCCATTGGTTCTATGGAAAACTTTCCTTTCCTTGCATTTTTATAAATGTCTATAATTTCTCTGCTTGTATTATTGTCTATTCCACTTGTACCCAACACAGCGATTATCGCATTTTCACCCCCTGATTTAACCATTGCATTGAATCCGGGATCCTGATAAGTAAACAATTTTACTTCATCTAAATTGGTCCCTATCATAAAATCAATGTTTTCTAATTCCCCATCTCGGAATGCTTTCAAGGGATGTTTAGGGATTGTATCGCCATCAATTATTGGTCTAAAAGCAAGGAGATTATTTAGATCTGATCCAATATATTCATTCTGTGCTTCAATAATCCTTTCAGGAGACGCTTTACGCAATGATTCTATATCCCCCTTTTTTATTTTTAACTTTCGCATAAAGCCCTTAGTACTTCTCTCGCTTACCTCTGGGTCAATAGAAGGAGCACTTTGAGCAATTAAACGTCTAATAAGTCCTTTGGCTTGTGGCATAACTGGTAACGTTACCACAGAATATCCTCCAGCCGATTCGCCAAATATTGTGATATTGTCAGGATCTCCACCAAACGCTTCAATATTATCGTGCACCCAATTAAGCGCTAGAACTTGATCAAGTATTCCAGCATTTATAGTAATATCTGAAATGGTTAAAAACCTAATGCCCCTAACCTATAGTTAATGGTAACTACTACAACATTTCCTCGTTTAGCTAAAGCTAAGCCATCATAAAATTCATATGCACTGCCTCCCGAAATAAATGCCCCACCATGTATCCAAAACATAACTGGACGTTTCTCATCATCTGCTGCGGGTGTCCATATGTTAAGAGTCAAGCAATCTTCACTTTCTGGCCCTAGCTTACCAAACATTTCTTCAAATATTATATATCCTTGAAATGCACATGGACCGTATTTGGTTGCATCAAGTACTCCATCCCAAGGTTCTTTCACAACAGGTGGACGAAATCTTAAATCACCAATTGGAGGTTCAGCATAAGGGATTCCTTTATATACTTCTATGCCCTTTTCGCTATAACCCTTTATTTTTCCAGATTTTGTTTCAATTATTGCCATTACTTCCATACTTTTTCACATTAATTAAATATATTTAGAATATTGGATTAAAAATTGAATTTTTTTGGTAAATCTTCATTTTTTAGATTTTATATAATCATTATTACAGAATTGTATGAATAATTTAACCTCAATTTGTAAATCAATTAAAAAAAAAATTAAATTTATTTTTTAGAAATCTCTTGATTTTCCTTTTAAATCGAAACTCGCGATGACTCCACTTCGATTCGTAAACTCCCAGTTTCTTCCAAAATCATTATATTTCCAGAAATGAGTATTACAGATCTTTAAGTCCGAAAGGAACACACCAAATATAGAATTTTCAAGTCTTTGAGGATTTTTACCATCGAGTCCAGGCGTGTAAGATAGTTTCATTTCACCATGAGGCATTGTTACATGGTAGGTATTTCCTTCTTGCTCTAAATTAATATCAACATATTTTATTCCTAATACTTTTCTTAGAAGTATACTACCTGGAATATTCTTTGAGAAATAAGTTTCTAAATATTTTCTCTGTTCCTCTGTAGTTTTATCACTAATATAAACTCCACCTTCTCCACCTTTAGTCATGACATCCATAGCTTTATTAGAATATAAATCGACCACATTAATTGCCAAAACTCCGCTGATATCCACGTCACCTATTTTCCCTTCATCAATCTGGAATAATTGAAAAGATTTACAAGATTCTTCTCTGTCTCTCCCAAAATAAAATGAACAATGACCTTCTGACGCACATGCTTCGTACCATACACCTTTACTATTCCAACTAATTCTTTCTTTTGACATTCATTCACCACTCTATTTGTAAAAAAATTAAATTTTTAACTTTGCTGTAAAAATAACAAATAAAAACAAGAATAGAATCTATTTAAAATTATACTAATTTGTGAGGATTATTGAATAAATGAATTCTTAAATTAATTGGAAGATATATAAATCTATAATTCCTATTTTTGAGGTATATTGAATCTATGTCTTTTCCAAAGTTTCCCAGTAAGGAAGAACATAATGAATACTTAGAAAAATTTAAAATAAATCAAAGTCGTGCCATGTTTACGATTATACTAAGTATTCTAATTGACTCATTAGGCTATAGTCTGGTATTTCCCTTATTACCCGATATAGCAAGAGATTTTGGTGCATCAAACTTGATGATAGGGGTTTTAATTTCATCAAATGCTATATCAGCAATAATATGTGTTCCAATATGGGGAAAGTTGAGCGATAAATATGGACGTAAACCTATATTATTAATATCTCAAATAGGTACAGGAATATCATTTCTAATTTTAGGACTTTCAAATTCTTATTATGTTATTCTATTTGCCCGAGTTTTCGATGGAGTCTTTAGTGGTCAAATCCCTGTAATTAGAGCTTACGTTACTGATATTACAACTCCACAAACAAGAGCTTCACATATGGGGAAATTTATGGTTGGATATACCGTAGGCATGATCGCAGGCCCATCAATTGGTGGTTTTTTGGGCGTAATAAACTGGCGATTTCCTCCATTTTTAACTAGTTCATTGTCGATTGTCTCAATAATTTTGACAGTAAAAGTGATTACTGAAAGTATGCCAAAAGAAAGAAGAGAAGAAATTAAGACTCAACTTTTACTAGCTCAAACCAATCCTGGTAATAAAGGGAGTATATGGAATAAGGAAGTGAAAATGCGACTTGTTCAGACTTTTCTAACAACTCTCATAAGCTTCATGTTTACAACAAGTTTTCCCTTAGTACTTTATGATAGGTATGGCGCAGATGCTTCTATCATTGGTTCAGTTATGGCCGTAGCAGGGATTGGCCTTCTAATTTATGGAATGATTCTCATGAAACCATTAATAAGAAAAATTGGTGAAAAACACCTCTTGCTTACTACTTTTATAATGCTCATCATATTGTTTATAATATATCCTTATCTCTCTCAACTTTGGATGGTTTACATATTTATTTTACCCTTTGCTTTCTGTATGGCGTTTATGAGGCCTCTAATCTCCGCTAATATCGCTAAAGCAGTTGATCCCCTTAAACAAGGAACTGTAAGTGGGTGGGCTGTTAACCTTCAATCATTTTCACAAATTATCGCACCTTTAATTTCAACAGGATTTTTGGAATTAGGTAGCTTAACGATTGGTGCTACTGTATTAAATTCATATGAATTAATCGGGTTTACAAATGTAATATTTGCATTAACACTCTTTATAATTGGTTATACAGATCTTAAGCTTCATCCCAGGCTTTATCTTTATGAAAAAATCAGAAGAAAAAAAGAAGAAGTGATAAGAAGGAAATCTAGAAAGAAATAAGAGAACATTTATTATTTCATCTAACTTTCTAAGATAAAGGTATTAAAATTGAAAAAAACTGAGATTATTGAAACGAAAGCGGGAAGACTTCAAGGGTATATGGAAGATAAAATTTATATTTTTAAAGGTATACCTTATGCTGAACCTCCTATTGGAGAATTAAGACTAAATAATCCTATATTAAAAGAGTCTTGGGATGGTGTATTAGATGCTTTTGAATTTGGACCAGAAGTACCACAACCAATTTCACCTCTTACTCCTCAACCCCATCCAAAACAAGACGAAGCTAATTCTCTTGTATTAAATGTATGGACACCTGGAGTAGATGATAAAAAACGTCCCGTGATGGTTTGGATTCATGGTGGTGGTTTTACTCAAGGATCTGGTTCTCGTACGAATGTAATAAACTTAGCTAAACGAGGAAATGTTGTATTAGTAACAATTAATTATCGTTTGGGTGCTTTAGCAAATTTAGTTTTATCTAATGCTCCTGGCAATATTGATATGCTTGATCAAATTACCGCACTTAAATGGATTGGCAATAATATTGAATTTTTTGGTGGAGATCCGAACAATATCACTATTTTTGGTGAAAGTGCAGGGGGACAATCTGTATGTATATTAATGGCAATGCCCAAAGCCAAGGGATTATTTCAACGAGTTATCGCTCAAAGTGGAAGAGCAATGCCTCAAGGTTATAACTTTTCAGATAGAAAAACAGTTACAGAATGGTTATTAGAAGAACTTAATTTGAAATCAGACGATCTAGATACGTTTCGAACACTCCCAACCGAAAAAATTTTAAAAGCCTCCTCAAAAGTACAGCTAAATGCAAGATCAAAAGGAATGTACCTTGCTTTTGGGCCGTATATCGATAGTAACAATTTACCCGAGCATCCATTAAAAGCTATTATTAAAGGATTTGCAAAAGACATCGAGTTGATTATTGGAACAAACCTAGAAGAGTGGAAATTCTTTAATTTATTCATTCCAAATTTCAAAGAGATGGATTTAGATAAATTACCAAGAGCAATAAGAAGTGCTTTAAAACGTATTGGAGAAGACGAAAATAAAACAGATTTTGTTATTGAAAATTACAAAAAATCGAGAGAAGAAAATAAATTGTCAGCAAAACCGCAAGATATTATTGATGCTTTTATTACAGACTCTATTTTTCATATTCCTGCAATAAAATTTGCAGAAGCTCAGAGCAGTTACCAGAAGAACACGTATATGTATCTTTTTTCATGGCAATCTACATTTCAAGATGGTAAACTTGGAGCCGGACATGGTCTAGATATTCCTTTTGTATTTAATAATTTTTCAAAACAAGAAAAATGGTTTATTCCGAAAAGATCGGAAGAAACTGAACTTTTATCAGCGAAAATGATGGATGCGTGGACTTCTTTTGCTCGAACAGGAAATCCTAATCATGAAGGTATTCCAGAATGGCCTCAGTATGACATTAAAAAAAGAGCTACATTAGTTTTTGATAATGAAATAAAGATATGGGAAGATCCACTAAAAAAAGAGCGCGAAATGTGGTATGAGATGAATATTTGGTCTCGATTTTAATTTTTACAGAAAAATTGTCCCAATTTACCAAAATACACCTATGGAAACAGACATCTTTTTCAATATATCTAAAGATATTTGAATTCATTTCTATTAACTCACTATATAAATATCGGCAAATTAACAATAAAAAAGGAAAAGTATTTCTTTAAACTTATTTGTTTTAACTCATGCTTTTGCAGCGTTTTTTGCAATAGCATCAGATATTTGCCCCCAAGTTTCTGGAGGTAAACTATGACCCATGCCATCTATAATTATTAATTCCGATCCAGGTATCGCTTCCGCAGTATCTTTCCCACTTTCAACAGGTACAAGAGGATCATCACCTCCATGGATTACCAGTGTTGGAACTTTAACTGAAGAGAGTTTTTGCTTCCTATTCCCATTTGTGACTATTGCTAGTAGCTGGCGTCCAAAACCAGGAGGATAATAACATCTATCATATGCTCTTTCTACAAGGTTACGTCCCTTTTCTTCATTATAGGGAAATCCTGAACCATACAATAACCGACCTATTTTTAGTGAATGATCTATATATGCATTCCGTTCTGTTGGTACAGGTGTGAGTAAAAATTGCATTGCTTCTGGCGTGGCTTGAGGAAGATCTGGATTCCCTGTTGTACTCATGATGGAAGTAAGACTTAATACTCGTGATGGATACCTCAATGTAATAAGTTGTACAATCATACCTCCCATTGATCTTCCACAAATATGAGCCTTTTCAATGTGTAGAAAATCTAGAAGACCAACTGCATCATCAGCCATATCTTCTAATGAATAAGGTGCTTCAATAGGTTCTCCCGCTTGAAAAGCCATCATTTCCTTCATTAAGTTTGGTGTACCTGCTTCTTCAAACTTGGTTGATAACCCAACATCTCTATTATCAAATCGAATAACATAAAAACCAAGGTTTTCTAAGAGTTGGATAAATTCTTCATCCCAAACAATCATTTGGCCACCAAGTCCCGTTACTAAAAGTAAAGGCTTATCTGTTGGATTCCCAAAAGTTTCATACTCAATCTCAATATTATTTGCTTTTGCTTTAGGCATTTTTTTTTACCATAAAAAGTCATTTTGATTTATATTTTAAATATTTAAAAATTTTTAAATCTTAATTAATAAAGAAGTGAGAAGAATAAAAGAATTATTATGTTAAAAGGAGACTGGCCACCAGACAATCTTGAGGAATTTAGAGCATCCAAAATTGTCTAAACAATATTTTATATGTGTTCCTTTATTTTCAAACCCATAATTTGCTATTTTTAGTAAGATATTATTATGAATGCTCAAAGTTATCCAAGTCCTGAAGAACATAAAGAATATTTAAGGCAATTTCAAATAAACCCTACACGTGCTATGTTTACAATTATTCTTAGTATCCTTGTTGATGTGTTTGGATATAGTATGGTCATGCCATTATTACCTTTTATAGTAATAGAATCCCTTGGTGCAACTGCCATCATGTATGGCCTTATTATTTCTTCGAATGCTGTTGCTATATTAATCTTTGGACCCATTTGGGGCAAATTAAGTGATAAGTATGGTCGAAAACCGATTTTAATTATTTCTCAAGCTGGTACTGGGTTAGCATTTCTATTATTGGCATTTTCAAATTCGATTCCTATAATTTTTGCAGGGCGTATTTTAGATGGAGTTTTTAGTGGTCAATTCCCCATTATACGAGCATATATTTCGGATGTGACCACCCCACAAACTCGAGCATCCCAAATGGGTAAAATTATGGTCGGATTCACAGGAGGTATGATAATAGGACCCTTATTAGGTGGATTTTTAGGTAATATTGAATGGTGGCTCCCAATGTTATTTGCTTATTTTCTTACAATTCTCTCCATGATCCTTACTATATCAGTATTAGTTGAAAGTATGCCAAAAGAAAGAATTAATGATTTTAAAAAAAAAAGGCAGATGAGAAATTCCACTTCTGATATTAATCAAAAGATTTGGAACAAAGAAGTTGGTATTCGTTTTACCCAAATTTTCATACAATCTTTAATTTCAATCATATTTGGGTCAAGTTTTGCACTTATTCTATTTCAAAGATTTAATGCCAATCCCTCCATTATAGGATCAATTATGTCAATAACAGGTATTGTTCTTCTGGTTTATGGGCTATTTCTTATGAAACGAGTTATTCGAAAAGTAGGTGAGAAACGAATTTTCTTTTCAAGTATAATTGGATATATTATACTTTTTATGATTTATCCATATTTAACTGAGCTTTGGATGTTGTATGTATTTATGGTTCCTTATGCTCTATGTATGTCGTCTGTATACCCACTAATATCAAGTAATATTACTAAAGCAGTAGGACCGGCTAAACAAGGAACAATAAGTGGATGGACTACAAACATTCAATCTATTTCTCAAACAATTAGTCCTTTAATAGCGGCAATGTTTTTACAGGTTGGTGGATTCACCATTGGCTTTATATTCTTAAATTCTTATCAATTAATTGGCCTTACAAATGTGTTTTTATCAATCACACTTTTTTTAATTGCGTATATTGATGTTAAAAAACATCCTAGACTCTATGCATACGAGAAATTATTGAGAAAAAAAGAAGCTGAAAGGAAAGAAAGATCAAAGACTGAGAGTTCTTAATGGTTTTAAATAATTAAGAAAAGATAATTTATTTTAAAATCAAACAAATTAATAATTTCTCATTAAATTTTATGAATTTTCGATAAACCTAATATATGAAGATTTCTTATCTAATTAATTAATTTTCTACCTACATAAAACTTAGTTGGGTAATACTTCATGCCAAAGAATAAAGATAAAAAAATTAAGTGCCCTATTTGTAATTATAAATTCATCCCAGAGGCATTTCATGTTGAAAAAACTAATTTTGATGCAATTGAATCTAAGGGTGAACTAATGCAATTTCAGAATGAAAAACACCAAGTTGTTGTGAAACCATATTCTTCAATTAAAGGATCATGGGTGACTTATTGTCCGGATTGTGGATTTATAATCAAATTTGCTGCTGAAGTTGGTAAAAAGGAGATATTGGAAGAAGCATCCCTTATAAAAAAATGGGGGGCTTTTAAGGAATTTGGCAAATCATATAAATACAGTTTTGCTCCTCAGGAAAAACCATTCATGGATTATTTAGATTATTTTATTGAAAAGGTTGATAATATTAAAAATAAAATTAATACAGCTTTAGATGAAATAGATTTTACTAATTGGGGAAGCCCATATCGAGAGTGGAAGCATAACAAAAACGTTGATGCTTTTAAATTCTTAATTAAATTTTATTCAAATTTAGAAGATTATTGCAACGCTCAAGTTGAGGATTATAAAAATAAAGATATGGCTGAAAAAATTTTAGAGTTAAAATTACCTGAGGATCTTGAAAGATTAATTCAAAATATAAGAGCATTAAGAAATACAATTGTTCATGAAACTCATGAATTAACTGAAGAAGAAGAAAATAATATTGAAAGTTCATATACTCAGTTTATGTTTTATTTAGTCATGAAGCATTTGAAACCCTTAGATTTAAATAAGATTGAAATTGAACCAGAGTATAATTTTATAGAAATCGACAAAATTAATCATGAGATCCAGAGTTTCTTACATTTATATTTGGGCAGTACTCTGGGAATTAAGGAATTCTACAATACGTTCTTAATCCCATTATTAAATGAGTTAGGTATTACTGTTAATTCCTAACATTCATTTAAAAATAATTAAAGAATAAATAGATTCAAATCTTTTTCTTAATTTTTTAATTAAAATCATTTTCGAGAATAATAATGGATGTTGAAAAAATCTGGAAAGAAGAAAATTGGACAGCTCATGCTCGGACTATTATAGAGAACCTTAATAAATTTCCAGAAGATTCAAAGATAATTTTGGTTTTAAGGCATTCTCATAGGAATGAACCACAAATTATGGAAGAAGTTCATAAATTAAGATTAACACCTCAAGGTCATGCAATTGCAAAGAAGTTTGGTGAAAGCTTACCTAATAACAGACCAATTAGGATTTTTCATAGTATTATATGGCGATGTGAGGAAACGGCAGAAAACATACATAATGGATTCAAAGAGGTTGGAGGTAAAAGCGAACTAATGGGCGAATTTTCACCTCTCTATAATATTGGAATTGATAATCAATCTTTTTTAAAACAATTTAAAAATTATCATTTTAGTGAGATTTTGCTCCGTTGGGCAGCAGGTTTTTATCTTCCAGAAGAATGGACACCGTTTACACAATATACTCAAAATGCTGCGCATCTAATTTGGAATCAACTTAAAGATGCTCCTGAAAATGGTATTGATATACATGTTACTCATGATTGGCATTTAATGACATTAAGATTCGGATGGTTTGCTCTTCCGCCAGATAAGAGATGGGTATACTTTAATGGGGGCTTTGCATTTACATTTGAAAAAGATCATATTCAGCTTTTAGATTATGGTGAATTAAAGCTTTTAGAAATTCCACATTGGTGGAAAAAAAGAAATAATTTTTAAATTTGTTTTATTCTAATTTACCTTGGCAGTATTAGCAATTAGTGCTTCTATAATTTGAGGAGCAACTTCGGGGGGCATGCTATGTCCCATACGATCGATAATTAACAATTCTGCGCCGGATATTGCTTCTGCAGTATCTATGCCCCCTTCAACACGAACAAGTGGGTCTTCTCTTCCATGAACGACAAGTGTGGGAACTTTAATTGATGCCAGTTTAGATTTTCGATTACCATTTGCTGCAATTGCTGCTGCTTGTCGCATAATTCCCTGTGGATAAAAACAGCGATCATATGCTTTTGCTCGCAATTTGTAAGCTTGTTCCTCATTATAAGGAAAAGTTCCATAAGTAAGACGACCACGTCTTACACCCTCTTTAATATTTGCTTCACGATCCATTGGCAGTGGTGCAAATAATTCCTGCATTAATTCTTCCGAAGCTTGAGGTAGCTCAGGGTTTCCAGTAGTACTCATTATTGATGTAAGGCTTAATACCCTAGAAGGGTGTCTATATGCAATGACTTGCACTATCATTCCACCCATCGAAGCGCCGCAGATATGTGCCTTATCTATGTTTAGATCATCCAAAACACCAATTGCATCATCCGCCATATCTTCTAAGGTATATGGTACGTCAACACTTTCTCCTCTTACTATACTAGCATATATTTCCGGTAAATTTGGTAAACCAGCTTCTTCAAATTTAGTCGACAAACCCACATCCCGATTATCGAATCTAATAACAAAGAATCCTCGGTTTGCCAGATCTTCACACAATTCATCTAACCATGCTATCATCTGACCACCAAGCCCCATTACTAATAATAACGGCTTTGATGAGGGATCCCCAAATGTATCATATTCAATCTCTATATTATTTACATTCACTTTTGGCATTATGTTAGCCTTTTGAATTATTTAAAACCTAATTTATTGTTGAATAAATTAACCACTTTAAATTAATTTAATTAATTATTTATGATTATTATTCTAGACAGCTTCTAAAATTATTTTAAGCACTTTCTGATTTAAAGATGAGAAATAAGTCTAAAAAAATCTTACGTTATAAAAATTTAATAATTTTATTTATTTTATATTGTGTCTTTTGGGCTGTTATAGTAGTAATCCTCCGTTTAATCCTTAAACCTAGTGATCGTATCTCATTAACTCATTTAATACCCTTGAATGATGTCCTTTTTGAACTCGCTTTTATATTCAGTTTTATTCTTCCTCTTTCAAGTGTAATAGGCATATTTATTGGAGGTTATTTTATAGCACCTTTAATTTTATTTCTCCATAAGAAAATTTATGGGTCAAAAATGTATTATGGGTTTCAAAAGGAGAAGTATATAAATAAGGTAAAATTGTTATCAAGGTCCTTCTTTCCTGTGTTAATGGCGATCAATCTATCTTCTATTTTCCTAACACCTAAGATTATAGAGTTCATTCTTGAAGCTGATATAATTGCAGAAATTGATACAGTATCAAGGGCACCTGTATTAACCCGATTTTTAGCCGAAGCTATTTTGCTGACGATAACTTCTGGAATTGCTACACTGTTTTTTTCATCTGTTTGGTTTTTGAAAGATTCAGGAATTATATTTTCAAATAAGAAGAGATTAATAAATTCAGATGAATCATTTATATTAAAATCAATTGGAGACTGGTTCCAAACTATTCTTCGAAGTTATGCAGGAATTGGCGCAATAATTACTTACATATTAGTAATTAATAATTTCATTACCAGTTTTATTGAAAACATTACAGTCCCCGGTAATATTCTAAATATTCCAGGTTTAATTTTATGGCTTGGATTACCACTTTATTTAGCAATATCTCTTATACCCGCTTTAATATTTAATGATATAATAATGAAGAAAAGGGTGTTATACATTAGAAATATTGGTAGAAAGTTAGGAATAGAGGATTCAGTGGAAATTACGTTTGAATTCAAAAAAAAAAGAGATTCAGTTGGTTTTTGATTTAAATTTACCTTGTGGTTTCTCGACATTATGATATTTGATTAATTCATCTTTTAGATTTTCAGCTAACGATCCTAGCTTATTTGCTGTAGCAGATACTTCTTCCATTGATGCTGTTTGCTCTTCTGCGGATGAATTAATTTCATGAATAGATAAATTAGATGATTTAATCTTGTTAATTATCCCTGTTAATGCAAACCCCGTGCTTAAAACAGCATTTTTTGACTCTTCAGCAAGCTTTCTTACCTCATCAGCAACCACAGCAAAACCACGACCAGCTTCACCCGCCCTACCAGCCTCGATACTAGCATTTAATGCTAATAAATTAGTCTGTTCTGAAATATTTACAATTAGATTAATAATATTTTCGATTTCAGCTGAAGATTCCATTACATCTTGGCTTTCAGAAGCCACATGTCGAGTTGACGAAGAGATTTCTTCAGCAGCAGCATTTACTTCACTTGCACTCGCTGATAACTCTGTTGCCATGTTTGCTACATTTACACTTGCTTCAGAACCAGTTTTTATAATCTTTTCCATATTTTCATTGATATTTGTTATGCCTCTTGTTGTAGGAATAGCGACAGCAATCCCAATAATAGTAGTTAAAATCATAATTGTAATTACAATCACATATGACGTTATTGAGGTTACCATTGCCTGATTAATACTACTAGCTACTTCAGCGTCAACATCAAGTTCTAAGCTTTCTAAATTCGTTTTAATTACATATTCTCGATTGCTTATATAACCCTTTTGAGTTAAAAATAAATCAAGTAATGAAATTAGTGAGTCCGTATCAGTAAGAACAATAGGTTCAAAAATGGTGGAATACCAATTACTAATATTACTCGCAAGCGTTTTATTTATCCCATCTGGGCTGTTAATTATCTCCTGTAAGTTATTTAAAAAATTATTTCCTAAATTAATGATCTCTTGTCTTAACCAAAATCTTTCTATACTTGATTTTTCTTCATCATATTCATGTATAATCATATTCTGATCTTTTAGATAAGAATTTAATTGTGTTGCACTTAGTAGCATGCTTGTTTCATTCTGACTTGATATTAAGTTATTTATATCTATCTCAGTTTGACTAATTTCAGAATCTATTATGCTCGAAATATTCCAATAAGAATCTAATAAATAAAATATTCCTTCAGTACTATCCATGGTGACATTATAAATAGTGTTGACATATTCAATTATTAGTACTATATTATATTCTAAATGGGGATTTAACCTTTGTAGATTCTCCAAATGATCTATTACATTAGCAAATCTTCCATCAAAATCATCAATTGCTCCAATTATCTCTCCATCCTCATATTGGTCAATAATTCGCAACATATTTTCCAATTGAAACTTAGCTTCATCAGCACTATCAACAGTTTCCATTTTATGCTGAGTCAAATCATTTATTGATGAATTAAGACTATTTATTTGGATTATACTTGCTATTCCAATAGCGATACATAACCCAATTATTAATGCAAACCCTCTAGACAATCTTTTTCTTATATTCAAAATGACACCCAATTTATTTACAAATATTTATTATAGATTTTTTAACATGCTATGTTCTTGATATCGAAGATCTTCTGATTCATTAATTCAAAATAAAAGGGTAAAAATCACATTTTTACGAGCTTTTTCCTTTTTTTAAACTTTTTGCACACTTACATAATCAAATTACCATATTTAAAATCAATCTTATAAAATTCTTTTACGTGTTAAATATACAAAATAAAATCAGTATTTTGATTTACTTGCAATTTTAGATTTTACCTTAATTCGAGATTAATTTAGTAAAATTTAATTTACGTGTACATAAATTACCTATTTAAAAAATAATAAATTTAAATACAAATAAGGTTCAAATTAAAATAAAATCTGAAGTGAATTCATGAAAATTGTAGAAGGATTGCTGACCAACCCAAAGGGAAATTATCAATTAAACACTATTAATCTTATGAAACATGCAATAAGGAATTTCTCTAGACAAGAAATTGTTAGTAGGAAAATAGATGG
Organism: Promethearchaeia archaeon; assembly: GCA_029856085.1. Taxonomy (GTDB): domain Archaea; phylum Asgardarchaeota; class Lokiarchaeia; order Sigyniarchaeales; family SOKP01; genus Loki-b32. The sequence continues at coordinate 32,491 of JAHQWI010000069.1, forward strand.
GAGTTTGTTTCGCTATACATATAAAGATTCTTATGCAAGAATGCAACAATTAGCAAATGCTCTAGAATCAATTGGAGTAAAAGTAGGTGACAGAATAGGAGTTTTAGCATGGAACCATTATCAACATTTTGAGATATATTTTGGGCTTCCTGGTACTGGAGCAGTAATGATCACGCTAAATCTACGTCTTTCTCTACAAGATTTATCTTATGTAATTAATCATTCAAATACTTCACTTATTATTGTTGATGAAGATTTGATCCCCGTGGCTGAATCAATTTTATCCTCATGTAAGAAAGTTAAAGGATTTATAATTATTACTGAGAAAGATCTAAGTGAAATAGAAACAAAATTGGATCCTATCTATAGTTATGAAGAACTTTTAAAAAATGCCTCTCCCCATTATGAATGGCCATATCTTGATGAAAACTCTGCATATGCTGCCTGTTATACAACTGGAACGACTGGTAAACCAAAAGGAGTGTATTATTCACACCGATATGTTTATCTTCAATCTATTGTGTTTACAGCTCAATTTTCGATGACTGCAAATGATGTTGTTTTTCAATTGGTTCCGATGTTTCATGTTATTGGGTGGTCCAAGCCACAAGCTGCAGTTTATGCAGGCTCTAAAATAGTTTTTTCTGGAAGGTGGACCTTGGATGATCTTGAAGAGCTTACAAATATAATGGTTCAGGAAGAAGTTACTGTTTCTGGGGGTGTTCCTGCTGTGTTTATGGCTATGCTCGAAATTATACGAAAAATGGATCAAAAACCAGATCTTTCAAGTACTCGTCTGATTTGTGGTGGTTCAGAGCCTCCAATTGCATTGATGCGTGGCTTTTGGGATGAAACTGGTGGTGAGATAATTCATTCTTACGGTTCCACCGAAGCAATGGCAATAACTACATTGAATTTCTTCAAACCTTGGCTTAAAAGGGAATTAACAGAAGAAGAATTATGGGATCTTAAGAAAAAACAAGGAACAATCGTTTCTGGGCTTGATATAAAAATTGTGGATAAAGAAGGTAATGAACTTCCACATGATGGAAAATCTTCTGGGGAGATACTCCTACGTGGACCTTGGATTTTAACAGGTTATCACAATGCTCCTACAACAAAAGACAGTTTTACTGAAGATGGGTATTTTAAAAGTGGTGATGCGGGCACTCTTGATCCGGAAGGATACCTAAAAATAACAGATAGGATAAAGGATGTGATAAAAAGCGGTGGTGAGTGGATTAGTTCAATCGATATGGAGAATGTATTGATTTCGCATCCAGGAGTCCTTGAAGCTGCTGTTATTGGAGTTCCACACCCAAAATGGGATGAGAGACCTATAGCATTAATTGTATTACGAGAAGATTATAAATCTGTGAACCAAAATGAGATTCATGAACATCTTTCTAAAGTATTTGCTAAATGGCAGCTTCCTGATGAAATTTTATTTATCAACTCACTCCCAAGGACCAGTGTAGGAAAACTTGATAAAAAAGTAATGAGAAATAAATATAAAAATATCTATTCAAAGGATTAATACTAGAAAATGGTGATGTAATATACCAATATTTGACATATCAAAAATCAAACGACCTGAGATTCTAAAAGTTCTTGAATTACGTGAAAAATTAAGACATCAAGCAGCTTCAGAATTTTTCAAAGACGAAGAAAATCAAGTGATTAATTTCCCAATCCTTTGGGAAAAAGTAACTAAGGGCAATATTCGGTGGTTCAAAGATGAAGATACAGAAGGTTTGTTATCAATGGAAGAAATGCTCTTCATAGCAAAACAACACCGTTTTGTAGTAGAATACCGATCCAATTACCATCAAGAACAGGCATCATTTATGAAAGAAGCAAAAATTGAACCCGTGGATGCTGATGGTGTTCCCGCTGAATGGGAATCAATTCCTGGAGCTGTTGAGGAAAAAGTTATTTTATACCTTCATGGTGGAGGCTATATAATGGGATCTCCAAATTTTACTCGGATGATTTCTGTTAGACTAGCTATGACCACAAAAATGCGTGTTTTAAGTATAAATTATCGTCTAGCACCTGAACATCCATATCCTCAAGGTTTAGAAGATTGCATTATTTCTTATAAATGGCTGTTATCGATAGGTATGGATCCAAAAAATATTATTATATCTGGAGATTCTGCTGGAGGTTACTTCACATTACTTACTCTTGTGCATCTTCGAAATGAAGATATCCCTTTACCAGCAGGAGCTATTGTATTTTCCCCAGCCACTGATATGGCAATGACAAGTGAATCTTTTAATAAAAACGCACCTACCGATCCCATTCTTGCTGACATAGGAATTTATTGGTGGGTAGAATGTTATTTAGCAGGAACGGATCCTTTTAGTCCCGTCGTATCTCCTCTTTATGCTGATCTAACAGGTTTACCACCAATTTTAATTCAAGTAAGTACAAGCGAAATGCTCTTTGATGACGCTGAAAAGTTTTTTGAACGAGCAAAAAAAGCAGGAGTCGATGCTACTTTGCAAACATGGGATGCTACTTTGCATGAATTTCAAATTTATGATTTGCCCGAATCTATAGAAGCATTCTCTAAAGCAAGTGAATTCGTTGAAAAATTATTTAAATAATTTTTTTTTCTGTTTAGTTATTTTATTTTAAAAATCGAAAAAGTTCCAATTGCTTTACTAATAAGATTTTCTTTATTCATAATTTCAGATTCAAGAACACTAATATTTTTACCTTTATGAATCACTTTTGTCTCACATCTTATAGTACCATCTTTTACGGGTTTAAAATAAGCAATTTTGACTTCAATTGTTGCACATAGTTCATTTTCTTCCAGTAGAGAATATAATGCTGCACCCATACCCGTATCTGCCATTGAATACATAACACCCCCATGTAGAAATCCGTGTGGATTCATTAATTTCTTCTCAACGTTTAAAGTGCATAGTGAATATCCCGTTTCAAGCTTTGTAAACATTAAACCAATTAAATCACCGAATGGATGAAAACCTTCAGTTTGTAGATGAAATTTTTTTGCCATAATCTAAATGTGAATATTATTCTTCCTTAATAAAACCCATAAAACACGATATTTATTAAGGAAACTCTCTTACATGAATAATATAATTTTATGGTAAACTCTCATATCTCATGAAAAGTTAAATTAAATTACTACCGATAAATTTATAATTTTTAAGAATAAAAAAAATTAAATCTCTCTAAGAAACTTAACATATCTCAAGATAGAACGATGATTATTTGGATTGTAGAAAGCGATTCTGGTATAAAATTGTTATATAAGTCTTTTTTAAAAACAGACGCAGACGAAGATATAGTTTCTGGTTTTTTAACGGCGTTTAACCACTTTTCTATGATGGAATTTAAACAATCTATTGACTCTATAGAAATGGGAGGCCTTAGATGGAGTTACATTGTAGAACCAAAATACAATCTACTTTTTGTCGCAGCTGGTACTAAAGAGATGAAGACAGAAATTCTAAAAACTAGATTAAATGTTATAAAGAATGCCTTTATCAAAGAGTTCGATCCAGTTTGGGAAAAAAAAGGACATAATTGGGATGGCGATATTAATATTTTTTTACCATTTCTAAAATTAATAGAGGATTATTATAATCAATGGCAGGAGGTTGAAACTTTAACACAAACGGCAGATTTCTTTGATATTTTGGGAATATTCCAGAACATTTTTATTATGTTAAGAAATATTATTGAAAAGAAGATGTATACTAAATCAAAAAATGAGATATTAGTCCAAATAAATTTAGTTTACGAATCCTATCAAGATCAAGATGCCTGTAAAAATGAACCAGAATTGAAAAATATCTCCTTTTCAAAAGAATCTTGGTTCGATATTATCGATATTAATTTGATTAAATGTGATAAAGAATTAGTTATCAACAGTTTAAAATACTTTCTGACCCAAGTAGTTAAAGTGATAAAAGAGGTAAAAGGGGATAATTTATGCCTAAAATATTTTCGAGAAGAAAAAGTATATCGCTATATTTTTAATAATATGGTATTATTAAAAGATTTATATCTAGATATGTACTTGCTAGAACTATTTCTATTACTATAATCTTATCTTTCACTTCATTAGTTCATTAATAAATTTTCAAATATTATACCTTGGATATTTTTATAATAATAAAAGGAGGCTCCTGCCAAAAACCTCAATACGAGGTCAAATCCATTATGTAGGAGGAGTAAATTTTTAAGTGTAACGAATTACACTACCAAAAGACAAAAATCCAGGGGATTGACAGGAGCCATTTTTTTTGTGGTTAGTTTTTTTGAATTTATAATTACTTTTATTATACAACATTCTGTCTTATATAAATATTCTAATGTGTTTCATACATATAAATCTTTAGAGTCTGGATTTATCTTATTTATACTATTGAATTAATGATATACAACTATTTATTGACAGTAAAACCATAATAAACACTAATCCAATTCAATTTTTTTCAAATCTTTTTAGTTCCACAGAAAGGGCATGTCGCCTCGTTAGGATTAATTTTATTACCACAATATGGGCATTTCGCATCTTTTTCTTCTTCTGCAACTTTTATTAGTTTCTCAGATTCTTTATAGATTTTAGCGCCATTTAAAACATCATAGAATTTCTCTGTTTTAATTTTATCTTTTACAAATTTTCTTCGTTTTTCTTTTAACATTAGAAAAGAAAAAATCCTACCCTCTAATGTCTCAAGGGAAACATATCGAGTTGAATCTACGATTTCTATTATGACTAGTTTAATATCTACTACTTTGATATTACTAATATCTCCCATTTGAAATGATTTGAATAAAATATAGTTTTCTGTCAAAAAAATATGCCCCTGAAAGGCCCTTTCCTTAAGATCAATACTTTGAAAAGAACCGGGATAAAGGACCCCTATTGCATCAAACAAAATTGTCTGGTCTTTATTACAAATTAACCTTGCTAATTGTCTAAATAATTCTTCTGTCATGAGAAGCGAACTACTATATGAATTTTTATGTTTTCTTAACGGATATAAGGTATAAGTGGACTTATTAATGGTGTTGAGCTCAATATATGGGATAAAAAGGCGAAATCTCATAAAAAAATCTTGTATTTCTGATATTTTAACATGAAATACTATTTTATCTACTTCGGATTCAAAAGATAAGATTTTTTCATTTAGAGTAATATCTCCTCGCGATCTTCTCGAGATTAATGACCTATATGATGATATACCTGTATTAAAACTACCTAAAGACTCATATAGAATTGTCATAATAGTAGTATTGTTTTAAAGGCTGATTTTTATATAGTAACTTGATCAATATATTCTAAAAGATTAAACTATAAAAATATTAAAACTTGTCACCAATTTAATAATTTTTAAAAGGAGAGATCTATAAATCAATGGTATCTTTTGCGTTTGTCATATGTGCGGAACCCTATAAATATGAAGCTATTGATACTGCTATAAATTTAGGCGAAGCAATAATAAAAAAGGGACATGAAATTTCAGGTATATTTCTTTATGGAAGTGGAGTATATAATATTAAAAACAGAGCATTTACATATGATTCAGTAAGAAATATTTCAAAACGTCTTAGTCAATTTAGTAAAAAGTATAATACTAAACTGTCAGCATGTAGTACTTGGATTAGCTTCACAGGTATTCAACCCAATGAATTTATAGATGGTGGAAGTCAAGAAGGATTAGGAGGACTTTCGGATTTAATTTCACAATCAGATAAGGTGATATTCTTTGGACCAGGAGGGTGAAGAAAAACGGTAGATTCTGTCGTAATAATATGTGAAGATTCCCCCTTTGGAAAAAACTCTGCTGTTGAGTCAATTCGCATGGCTACCGGCCTATTAGCAGTTGGAGATATAGAAGACTGTAAAGTTGTTTTTATGGGGGATGCCATTTATTTTCTCAATAGGAACATCAATCCTAAGGCTTTAAACTTTGATCCTTTTACAAACATAATGAGATTGATAGAGCTTTCTGATTTAGAAATCTATATCCATGATGAAGCACTTGAAGCAGCTGGAATGTCAATTTCAGATCTAATTCATAATGATAATCTACAGGTTGTCAATTCTGAAAAAATATCAGATTTAATAATTAAAGCAGACATGAGTTTCAAATATTGAATGGAAGGTGGAATTATATGGGTGAACAAATTAATTTGATATATTTATATGGGTTCAGTACTTTTTTAGAATCTAAGCTATTTAACTTTATGCAGATTTTAAAAAATCAACTTAACCAAGATGTTCATATAAGTATAGTATTTATCCACGATGGGGTTATCGGTACGTCCTATAAAAACAAAATTTCTCTTGCTATGATAGAATTATTGAAGTTACCAATATCCTTTTACACAATGATTCCCGACCTCAAAGCAAGGGGATTAGATTCAGAAAATCTCAAAAATAAGATTGAAGGTATTGAATATGAAGATCTAGTAGATCTGTTAGCAATTACATCTAAAATTGTATCATGGATGTAAAAAGAAAAAAGAATTTTAAAGAAAATAATTTTTTTATTTTAAACTTCGGGCAAATTTTTGAGCATCGGCCATAGCTTCTTTTATATCTCGTGGTCTTTTGCAATCCCCAATTAGTACGATTTCAGGAGCAGTTCCCTCAAATTTCTCTTTTAGAGCCTTCCCATTCGCAATTCGAGAGCCACAATAAACTAAAGTATCTGCTTCAATGAATTGTTCTTCCTGGTTCTCATCGAGAAATTTAACGCCTTCCTCTGTTACGTCTAAAAGTTTTGCCTTAGTATAGACATGTATCTTTTTATCTCTTAAATATCGAAGTAAGTACATCCGTCTTCCAGCATTACCCATGAGCAATTGTCCTACAATAGTATTTGATCCCATGAGTGCCTTAATGTTATATCCTTGTTCTCCTAATGTTGTAACTGTTTCTAAACCCCCTTTCCAAAATGCATTTAGCCCCCAAATAACAACGTTTTTACCCATTGGTTTCGACTTCAGAATTGATTCATCTTGAGTTATAACATTTGGTTTATCTTTTAATTTTACGGGAATTGTCGCTTCTGAGCCCGCAGCAATAACTAGAATATCAGGATTTGATGCTTCTACTTGCTCTCTTGATAAATCTCTATTTAGATATACTGGGACATTTAATTTCTTTAATTGAGTTTCTAACCAATCTACCATCAACATAAAGCGTTCCTTCTTATATTCAGCAGCGAGAAGTGGCATTAAACCTCCAACTTTATTCGATTTTTCATATATATCTACAGCATGGCCTCTAAGTTTCAAAACTCTTGCAGCTTCCATTCCCGCAATCCCTGCTCCTAATACGACTATCTTTTTTAATTCACCTGAAGGGGTAAGCTCTTTGTAATCCAACCCACTATAAATATCATAAACGCAGGTTCCGCAGCTTTGTAAACATCCAATACAACGTTTAATATCATCAATTTCGTCATTAAAATATTTATTAGGTGTATCAGGATCGCAAATTAATTGTCTTCCCATATTGATTATATCTGCTTTTCCCTGCTGAATAAATTCATCTGCCATTCGTGGATCATTAATATTCCCAACACCCATAACAGGAATATTAACGGCTTTTTTAATTGCTTCAGGTAAATGTATATAGCATCCATACTCACAATATGTAGGAATTGTTATTCCAAAAGGACTTCTGAGTATAATTCCTTGGGATACATCTATACAATCGACTCCAGCTTTTTCAAGTTGCTTTGCTATTACTATTGAGTCTTCAATCCTATTTCCATCATGTACTAATTCATCAGCTGAAATTCGAACCATAATAGGAGGAATATCACCTATGGCTTCCCTCATTTTAGCTACAGTTTCTTTTATAAATTGACACCTCTTCTCAATTGTACCGCCATACTTATCTGTTCTATGGTTAAAATATGGTGATAAAAAAGAGCATGGTAATGTTCCATGAGCAGAATGAACCAATACATAATCAAATCCCGCTTGGATTACTCTTTTTGCTCCTGCAGCATATAAGTCTTGAATGCCACTAATTTCTTCAATTGTTAATTCTTTTACCTTAAGGTCTTTACTTCTTATAGTTTCACCCCAAGCTGGTATCATAAATTCAAATGCTGAACTCGCATGTCCTACTCCTATACTTGATGGACCTATATTTGCGGGAGCAAATATACCCATCAATCCACCAAATGTATAACCGATCATCCCCATTTTATTAATTTGCATTCCAATTTTTGTTCCGTATTTATGAACGATATCAGTCAAGTTCTTATAAGCCGGAATGTTCTCATCGTTCCCAATATTTGCACCCATCCCTCCTTTAGCCCACGGATCAACCTGAGCAGCCTCATATGTCATTATTCCTACACCTCCACGAGCCTTTACCTCATAACCATTAATGGTTCTCTGAGTAGGACGACCTTCTAGATCCGAAGAACTAGTTAAACAAGGTGGATAACCAAACCTGTTTTTTACTTCCATATCTCTAATAGTAATAGGATCTGATATTTTTGGCATTTTTAAAATTACACCTCTCTCAAATTTTTAATAATTTATAAAGATAAGAAAAATTAACTCTAAAAAAAAGTTATTGTTTTAATTTCTATGTAAAAGTCTAAGCTGATTAATTGTACTATAGGATATAATTTCAACTTAATTGACAGAACTGAATCATTCGACAATAAAATTTAAGTTAAATCAAGTAGATAAAATATTTAAATTATAAATTTTTGAAAAAGTGAGAAAAGTATGCCAAGAGTAACAGATCCATTAAAAATTAGAAATATGGAAATTAAAAATAGACTTGGATTTCCTCCCATGATGTCAGGTTCAATCACAAATGGTATCCCTGGAGATAATTTCTATCATGTTTATGAACCGATAGCAAAAGGGGGTGTTGGATTAATTACGGTAGAAGCCAGTTCAACAGATCCTATGAATAATCCAATTCAGCCATGTTTGGGGTTGGATGGGAATATTCCCGCGTTTAAAAAATTTACTGATAGAATTCATGAATATGGTGCCAAGATAGGTATTCAATTTGCACACGGAGGTATTCTTACGCTAATGATGATTGCCATAATGAAATTCCCCATGCCTGTATGGGCGCCCTCCAGTGTGGATCCTGTTGTCGCCAGTTCTGCTTATGAGTTGATAAACCCTAATTGGCGTCAAGATTTGGAGAAAACAGGATTTAAAGAAATCCATGAAATTACTGTGGAAGAAATGAACGAAGTAGGTAATAGATTTGCTGCTGCTGCTAAAAGGGCTATTGATTCAGGATTTGATTACGTAGAGATCCATTCTTGCCATGGTACATTATACCACGACTTTTATTCACCTTACTACAATCAAAGAACAGATGAGTATGGTGGTTCATGGGAGAATAAAACCCGATTTATTAAAGAAACGGTTGAGAAAGTGAGAGATAAAATTGGAGATAATCCAATTTTTGTGCGGATTTCTGCCGAAGAACTCCTAGATGATGGCTTAAAAGTTGAAGATCAAAAAAAAGTTGCTGTACTTCTTGAAAAAGCTGGGGTTGATTGTATTGACGTCAGCCAAGGAATACAGGTAAGAACCCCTGAGGGAATAAACATCCCTACATACATTCCGCCTGGTGGTTTTATTCATTATCCTGAAGCTATTAAAAAAGTTGTTAATATTCCCGTAATTGGTGTTGGAAATATTATTGATGTTAAAATGGCAGATGATTTTATCCAGCAGGGAAAAGCAGATATAATCTATATGGGTAGACAATTAATTGTTGATCCTGAAACCCCTAATAAATATTTCAACGGTCAAACCGATGATATTAAATATTGTATCGGCTGCCAAGTCGGATGTGGTGGTGTATGCGTTCTTAACCCATTTGAAAGACATAACTATAAAGAACTTATTCCATCTGAAGAACCTAAAAAAATAGTTATTTTGGGAGCTGGTATTGCGGGGATGGAACTAGCACGGGTGGCAAAACTTCGAGGACATGATGTTGAGATATATGAAAAAACAGATAGAGTAGGCGGCTTGATGCATGTGTTGACAGCAGAATATAAAAAAGAGCAATTCATGAACATTGTTAATTACCAGAAGATTCAATTAAACAAATTAAATATTCCTATTCATCTTAATAGAGAATTAACAACTAATGAAATTAAGGATCTAGATTGCGATGTTTTAGTATTTGCTGTAGGAACTGAAGCAGTCCTTCCTGTTAAATATAAAGATCACCCAAATGTTATAACTCAGGATGAAGCAATATTAAAGAGTAAACCAATCGGTAAAAATGTGGTTATATGGGGATTGGATACCTATTGGAAGGGAGGAACAGAAACAACAATAACTTTAAGAGAGCAAGGTTATAACATCAAAGCAATTGCAGGAACAGAAAAAATGTTAGCAGGAATACTTACCCAAGCAAGGCTTTCGGGCAGGGTTACTTGGATTCATCATTATTTCCAAGATAATAAAATACCGGTATTCAAAAAAGCAACCCTTATTGATGTTACTGATAAATCAGTTATAATACATGATTCTGATGGCAAGGAACATATAATTGAGGCTGATACGCTTGTTTATTGCGGTGCCCGAACAACGCCTAAAAAGACATTAGAATCTGAATTTGAGAACGTAGGATTTAAAATCGAGTTTATTGGGGATTGTAAGAAACCAAGAGATATTCAAGCGGCAATAAGCGATGCCCAAACTCTAGCACGTAAACTATAGCACGTGCTATCTGATTCTTTCTATACAGTTTTTTAGTAAAAAAACTTTCTTTTTTTTTTTTTTTTCCTTTAAACTCGAATTAATAAACTATACAATAGTGAATATTTCTTATATATCTTATGCAGTTACACTTAGAGGAATAACTGTGTATTTATAACCCACAATTCAAAGAATTAATAAAAAAAATAAAAATAAAAATTAATCTAAAGCTTGGTTTATTAAATCTGTTAAATCAACCATTTTAATAGTAGAATTCCTTGCTTTTATTGCATCATCTAAGTTTCTATAGCAGAAAGGACATATGCTTACTAAGTTATCGGCACCTGTTTCCTCAGCTTCCTCTACTCTACTCTTAGCAATATCGAGAGCTAATTCAGGAAAACCCTTTTTTAGGCCTCCACCAGCACCGCAACACTTCGCGGCTTGCTTAATTGTTTTCATTTCAGTTAAATTGGCGACTTTTTTCAAGATTTCTCTTGGTTCTTCATAAAGACCCACATGTCGTCCTGTATGGCATGGATCATGGTAAGTGGTATTAACTCCTAAATGTCTTAGTTGTATATTGTTTTCCTTAACATATTTATTCAAGAATTCAATAGTGTGAAGTACCTCAATTCCTAATTCTTCCATGCGGTCGGCGTAATCTTTTTTTAAAGTTCGATAACAACCCGCACAACTTGTTATTATGGTTTTAACACCACTTTTCTTAAAGAGTTCAAAATTTTTTGTAGCAACTGTATTGAATGCTTTACGATCTCCTGTCCTCATTGCTACACTTCCACAACACACTTCATGTTCACCAAATACAGAAAAATCTATATTTAATTTCTTAAAAATCTGAGCTGTATTAATTGCAACATTTTCAATATCAGGGGTCAAAGCAGCAGTACATCCAACATAATAAAGAACTTCTGCTTGTTCCTTATTAGCATCCTTAACTTTAAAATCAATTTTTTCTAACCAGTTGTTTTTAAGCTTATTATCCCTCTGATATGGATTTAAAAGTTCAACCATCGCTTGATTCATTGGTACATGGGCTTCTAAACCACACCCTGCTTCCACCAAATCTGCTCTTAGAGCCTCATACATGGCAACATTATCCATATCATAAGCACATGCTTCTGCGCAACTATTACATGTAGGGCATTGGTAAATAACTTCTGCCATTTCTTTGCTTAACTCTAATTTTCCCTGCCAAAGAGAACGAATAATTTGCATTTTTCCTCTCGCAAAGAAGGGTTCAAACCCAGAAGTATGATCTTTAGCAACGCATACACCCCACCTTGGTGGGTCGCTAGTATAATCAGTCAGTTCTCTACAATCACCACAAGCTATACACTGCAATACATTTGGACCAATTTTCGCCAAATTCTTAAACTTTTCTTTTGGATCAAATACTGTCATTTTTTTTCACCTAATCCTCCTCTTCTACATAATAATCTTTAAATTTCGAATCGTAAGTATGGAGATGAAATTTGTTAGGGCTTAAAAGAAAATTAGGATCAACTGTTTTCTTCATATCCCTGAAAAACTGTTCATATTCTGGAGTAAACGCTCCTGCTTCAGTAACAGACTGAGATATAGATTCTCCTAACCAATAATGCGCCGCACCATACCGAACTTGGTGTCGTATTTTTTTATGCCAAATATCCATGTTTCTTTCTCGTTCTTTCTCAACATTATCACCCGCAGCACCTCCTAATACCACATAATTACCATTTGGTAGATAGTATAGCATTGAAGCGAACATGCCAGGATATGCAAGACCTTGCATCTCATCTTTATGCTTTATAGTGAAGTCTATAACCTTTTGATGTACCTCTCCCATATGTGAAATAGGAATTTTATGGCATGTAGCCATTGAAATTTTTGGTGGCATAGGAGATATAGATGCTTGAAAAAAATGAAAAGTTCCTTCTAAATCATAACCAAATTTAGGTTCATCTTCAAAATCGGGGTTTAGTAATGAACCAGGTACTCGAACTGCATCTTCTTCCATTATCTTAGCGAGTTTTTCTAAGTTTAGATTTAGTGTGCTTTCATCCATGGCTTCTAATGTTATATTC
>JAHQWI010000070.1 GCA_029856085.1 Promethearchaeia archaeon
ATAAAACAATTAACATGCCCATGAAAAAAGTACCAAAAGTAAATCCCCCAAAAGCTAGATATGACATAATGCCATGCGGTCCTTCTCCTAAAATGGATAAGAATTCGTAATCACGGTCAGCAGAAAAAATCCCCACACCAATATACCCGAGATTACCAATTATGCTAAATAAGAAAGCAAAACTGCTTAGTCGAAAACGTAATCGAGAATAATGTTGCTCTCTCAATTTTGTTCTCTCTGGCAATGGAGCAAGTAATTTTTCTAGATAGAAAGTGAGTGGAATAGTCATAGATCCTGCTACAATACATGCAATATCATATAAAAATGGAGCTGGAGTGTGGTTATATGCCCCAAGATCAGAAATCCAGTTATCCCAAATAGTGTATCCGTCTGGATCAAACAATGCTGCAATGTTAACACCAATTATAAGCAAAGAGATATACCCCATCATAACAATAATTGCAGAATATTTCACGACATTGAGGTTTGTTACAAAATTGTAAAATCTTGCTCTTGCATTATTGATTGATTGACGAATAGACATAGTGAGTTTCATTTTTGATTTTTTTTAAACCTATTGATAAATAAAATGAGAGAGCTAAAAAGAGATTAAATTAAAAAAATTTAGTAGATCCGTTAATTTAAAACTGATTATGTCGTATTTGGAAAAACTTTTATACATATATGATCTAATTTGATAATAATCATTGAAAAAAATAAGTAAATTGTAAATATTCAAAGGCTTATTGAATGGTGAAAACTAAGATCCACCCCCGAGAAATTTTTGAAAGAAGTAAGGAATTTGGGGCAAAAAATTCAGCTAGTATGTTAACGGAAATAATAGAATCAGAAGGGGATGGGAATAAAAGAAGAGAAGCAATTAAATGTTTAGTATTAATAAGCAATAAATCTATAGAAATTAAAGATCAATGCTTTAGCACTTTTGAAAACCTATTGATTTCTGATGAGAAAATAGAAATTAAATGTGAAGCGGCAAAGGCTTTAGGTAGAATAAAACACGAAAAGGGATTAAAACCGTTAAAATGGATATTAGAACAGAAAGAAGTAGATGATAAAATAAAATTGTCCGTTTTCAAGGCAATAAAACACATCAGATTTCAAGAACCAGAAATCCAACTTTTTATTAATGAATTAGATTGCAATTTTAATGCTATTAAAGATTTTATTACAATCCAATTATTAAGTCTAAATCCCGAAGTTCTTATAGGTTTGTTATTAGATTCGTTAAAAAATAAACATTTTTCAAATAAGCATAAAGCCAAATTAATAAAATTAATTGGATATGAATTATCAAGTATTAACATTTCTTATGACGATATAAATTATATAGAAGTAAAATATCCAGAGATTATAACTAATCTAATTGAAAATAAAAACATTTTACTCGATGTTATTACACTCATTTTAAGAGAAGAAGATTTAGAATTGTTGAACTCCATTATTACAATCTTGAAATTAATGGGAGAAGAGATTGAGAGCGATTTAATTAAGCTATTATTAATCGATGATTTCATTGCTAAGAAGAATGCCATTATTCTAAGTGGGAAATTAAAACTTAAGAATGCTGTAGATCTACTAATAACTAATTTAGACAATATTTATAATGAAGTTAGTATCGCATCGATTGAAGCCTTAGGCGAAATTGGGGATATTTCCGCAGTACCTGAGCTTTTAGATATTTTAGACATCGAAGATATAAGTTTTGAGTATACAGATTTAGATATGAAGCTTTATATCTTAGATGCTATAAAAAAAATATATTCAAATAACAAAGACGCTTCATTTGATTATTTATATACTTGTCTGAAAAGAGACAATAATACAATACGAGAAAGTGTTGCTTTCATTTTAGGAGAAATAGGTAATAAAGAATTTGTAGAGCCATTAGTTAATTTACTAGATATAAGGAATATAGATGTTAGAAAAAATACCATAATTGCTTTAGGAAAAATAGGAAATCTTGCTTCATTAGAAAATTTAATTAGGATCTTAGAGGATAAAGATTCTTATTGGCTCATTAAAAAAGTGGTTGTCGATGCAATTTATAATATATTTCAAAATAATTGGTATCGGAAAAAAGACGATGAGAAAAATGTACAGAGATTATTAAATAAAAACATTGCGGCGCTTATTGACCATTTGGGTAATGAAACAGATGAAAATTTTAAAGTAAAAATAAGCTTAATAAAACTATTAGAAGTTTATGGAGATAATCATGCTTTAAGCGCACTGATTAAAAGAGTTAACGATTTCCACAGAGTTGTGAGAATTCGTGCGTCTAATGCAATAATGAAAATTGAAGAAAGGCTTGAATTAGAAAATTAGTACTGTTTTTACTAAATTTTATAATTATTTGTAAACTACTTTTCCAAAAATGTCTAATTTTATTCATGCCAAAAGCAATTAGATAACTTTGATACTTCAAAAAGATATAATGTTTAAATAGGATTATTGATACATTCATTTAATTTCTCACAGAAGTTTACAAGAAATTCAAATATTAAAAAAAATCTAAAGGTGATTTTATAATAAAAAAATTTAGTAAAAAAATATCGATTTTTTCAATAATTTCGCTTATTGTAGTCATATTCGTTTCTAGCTTTCCATTAAATGCAGCAGGTGCTTATTTAGTGAATGTTGGTAAGAATGGACGTATATGACAAAAAGACAAGGTATTTCTCAAGGCACCGAAGGGATAAATATAACTTCCGTACCTGCTCCTCCAGGTTATCCAAATGGGACAATATATATTAACGGTACAGCAACATTATTCAATCAAGCGATAGATGAAGATTATTTAGTAAATGATACTATGATAGCTGCGTTGGAAGCAAATTTCACTATAAAAACTAGGAGTTATGCTGGTGTATCTTGTGAATGTGTTTATATTCCTAAACCAAGGGGTTCAGCTATCAGGGGATTTTGGTATGTTGATATTGCAACAGGAATTATAGTAGAGACGTATGATGTTTATCTTCATTTTTTTATTGAGGAAGAAATTAAGGTTCATACTTGGGTTATCTCGTGGTCAGTTACAGACATTCCAGAAGATCCAGAAGAACCCTCTACTGGTGGTGGTGATGGAGTTCCAGGATATGATATTTTATTCATTATCGGAATAATAGCTGTTATTTCAACTGTATTAACAATAGGATTTAAAAAAAAGTTTAAAACTTAAAAATTAAATAGGTATAATTAGAGGGATTTTTAATTCCTTCCTTTTTTTTTTGACTAAAATTTCAAAAAACAGATTTCGTTCTCTTTCAATTAATAATCTTTTTTTGTAAAAATCCATTCTATCTTAATTAGCCTATTATCTATAAATTAAATAAATTATAGAGATTACTGGAAAATAAAATGACAGAGAATAATTCAGAAAAAACTGAAACTCAATATGAATATTCCTTTGAGTATATCCAGAAGAAACTTGAAGGTAAGAAAGACAGCTTCGGCATGCTCATGAAAGAGATCGTTCGCACAGGGGTTTGTACAGAATGCGGAACTTGTGCTGCTGTTTGTCCAGTTTTGGAATGGGATCATATAGCAGGACAACCAAAACTTATAGGTAAATGTACTGGTTGCGGAATATGTTATAATCAATGTCCACGGACTATTACTGATCCACATATTTTAATGGGGGAGTTTAGAACAGGGTATGTCGCAAATACAAACATCCCAGAAGTAATTGGGGGCCAGGATGGAGGAACAGTGACAAGTATACTTTGCTATTTATTTGATGAACATTTAATTGATGCTGCGGTCGTAACAATGAAAGATCTTAGTAAACCGTGGCATCCGGTTGCTCAAATCATTACAAGTAAAGAAGATGCCATTAAATCTTCAGGATCTATTTATAGTCACTCCCAAACAGTTGAGGCGCTAATGGATGCTATTCGACAGGATTTTAGATCAATAGCATTCGTAGGCACCCCGTGTAATATAGATGCGGTGAAAAAAATGTTCGATAGCCCTACTGGAATGTTGAAATATTTCATGCGTGCTCATGTCCTTTCCATCGGACTTTTCTGCATGGATTCATTTGCTCCTGAAGCACTTTATCCATTTTTCGAAAAAGATGGCATTGATTTATCAAAAGTACAAAAAATGGATATTAACAAAGGTAAATTTCATTTATATTATGATCCGCAAGCAGAACCCGTAAAATCGTATACAATCAAACAATTGGATAAGTTTAAATCCTCAAGTTGTAATTTCTGTACAGATCTTACAGCTGAAAATGCAGATATTTCAGTTGGATCAGTAGGAAGTGGAGCAAATAAAAATACCGTGTTTGCCCGAACTGGAATTGGCACAGAAATTATGGAAGACGCTGCGGAGAAAGGATACTTAGAAATAGAACCATTCAATGCAATTAATCTGAATGCTGTATTATTCTTAGCTAAGCTTAAAAAAGTTGCTCAATATAACATTCAAAAAAGAAAGGTCTTTATAGTGAGAGACCTGGCTGAGAAAGAAGAGGCAAGAATCGAAACTAAACCAGAAGCAGAACAAATATCTGTTAAACCTCCGCTTGGAACAAGAAAATTCCTCAGTGCTTCAAAGACTTTAAATGAAGTAGACCAGATATTATCTCTCTCTCTAACAAATACAATAGGTTATGTATTAGAAGATCTTAAAATACGTGTTGTTACTGTCGAGGAACTCTTTGAGAAAAGACCCTGGATTACAACTATTAAGGAATTATTTCCATTCGAAACAATTGAAATAGGATACCCTTTAGAAATAAAGGAAGGTGAACCAATCGTAACAAATATATTAGTGGAAGCATCAACTGAAACTTTTGGCAAGATTTTTTCCAGAACTTTTAAACTCGCACCAAAAGAATAAAAAACTAATTAAATTTTTATTAAAAAAGTTAAATGAAATAAAAAATTATAAAAAATTATTAGAATATAAAGGTAAAAACAAAGGAGTAGAAGTAAAGTGAAAATTTCACTCGTAGGTTTATCAGGTTGCGGTAAAACAAGCGTATATTCAGTAGCTTTTGCTGCTAAAAGCCCAGAAGACACAAAAGGTTTGAGTCCAACTATATTATATGAAACTCGAAGGCATCCATTCCTTGGATTACAAGTTGGAATCTTTGATTTTGGGGGACAGGAGGAATTCAGGAAAGAATATATGGAAAAACCTGAGATCTTTCGAGGAACAGACGTTCTCATTCCGATCGTTGATTTACATGAGCCTAATACTTTCGAAGAAGCAAAACAATATTTCATTGATTTACTGGATCTCTATCGAAAAAATAATGAAAAGCCTAAAGTCTTCCTATTTTTACATAAATATGATGTTGAAGATTATCAGAAAGAGCTTCTCGATACTAACGTAAGAAAATCAAAAGAAATCTTCTTAGATATATTTAAGGACTACGATTTTGATTTTATACTTACAAGTATCTATGAACAGGATAAATTAGCTAAAGTGTTTAGAGATATCTTAATATCACAATATGCTGAATTAAAGGATCATGTAGAAAAAGCAGAGAAACAACTTGATGATATTAAAGCTAAGGTAATTATCGCGGATATTTCTGGGAACGTTATTGTTCATAATGTTCAGGGAGTAAGCAGTGGTTTAACATTAAGAGGAGATTTAAGAGATTTTATTAATGCCTGCAATACCGTGAGAGAAAATATTTTTATGTCAGATTCCGCAAGGTTTGGTGGTCGAGATGCTGATGGTAAAGAAATTGAGCTTCATATCTTTAAATATATCATATCAGTACTGGTAATGAAATCTGGAGATTTAGACAGAGATTCTCAAGATAGGTTGAATCTGTTATTAAATGATATGAAATTATTTGCTGATCTTATTATTTCAGCTCATACAGATTGAGATAAATATAACAAACAAAAATATTTTTTACTCTTCTCTATTTTTTAAGATTTTTCAAGACACACAAATTTATTGAAGATTGGATTAATATGGTGAAAAGGTGCAGTTGGGCAAATTATAATGAGCTTATGAAAGAATATCATGATAAAGAGTGGTGTACACCAATTCATGATGATCGAATTCTTTTTGAATTCTTAATATTGGAAGGCGCTCAAGCAGGCTTAAGTTGGAATACAATCCTTAAAAAACGTGAAAATTTCAGAAAGGCGTTTGATAATTTTGATTATAAGAAAATTGCGAGATATAATGAGAAAAAGGTAGAAGAATTGCTTAATGATGCGGGGATCATAAGAAACAGGCTTAAAATCGAAGCTACCATCGCTAATGCTAACGCTTTTTTAAAAATTCAAGATGAGTTTGGTTCTTTTAATAATTATATATGGAAATTTGTAAATGATAAACCAATAATTAATAAATTCATAACTTTAGAAGAATTGCCCGCAAAAACTAAACAATCAGAATTAATTAGTAAAGACCTTAAGAAACGAGGGTTTAAATTTGTTGGTCCAACGATCATTTATAGTTTTATGCAGGCTGTAGGAATGACAAATGATCATACAACTGATTGTTTTAGATATGAAGAAATAAACCAAGGGATAAAAAATAGCGCTAATATCAAGTAACCCTACGTATTACTGATGTATATCTCTCAACCATTGCAATTAAAGATGTCAAATCAGTAGAAATTTATGAAAATTTATGTATTTAATCTTTACTTCTAATACATTAGACAATGCAACTTTCAGATTGATCTTAGCGGGGACAGGCTTAATATTAGCCGTTCTAGGAGGACTTCTAATGTATTACGGAGTTGGGCGCCAAATAGAAAAATAATTTCTAAATCAATTTTTTCTTTTTTTATGATATAAAATTTTATCTGTTAGAATTACCAATATTTATTATAATATCACAATTTCAAAATAGTTGAAGGTTAAAATTCATTTTAATCCATTTAAAATTTAATATTTGTCAATCTCAAGCAGAATTATTAGCTTCAAGTGTTTCTTATGTCGAACGAGCTCGAACGGATTAGTGGAATTGGACCTATAG
>JAHQWI010000071.1 GCA_029856085.1 Promethearchaeia archaeon
TAAATTCTAGCAGCTGCTTTTTGGGGAAACTTTCCAGCATACCACTTAAATTGTTTTAAATCTTTCCGATGAGGAGCCTTTTTCTTATATCGTCTGAAAGGAACTGATTGTTTTAGTTGAATAACATTTTCAAGAAACTCTTTAGCTCGCTCAACTTTCATCCCCTTTATTACAGCACAGATTTCTCTTGCATGTTTTGGTTTCATCCTTAAATCTCTACCTGATGCTTTTGCCAGTCTTTCAGAATCATATTTTTGTTCTATGAATGAATAACCCCAGTTAGGCATAATTTTTCATCTCATTAATTTTATTATTATAATTTACTTTAATGGTACATATTTTGAACTTCTTGTGGCTCCAATCCCGGGTGATCCATGCTGTACTCGCTTTCGAGTTAATGAAAATTCCCCAAGATAATGACCAATCATTTCTGGTCTAATATCAACTATCTCAAATATTTTTCCGTTATAAATACCAATTTTTAGCCCTACCATTTCTGGGAAAATAATCATATCTCTTACGTGTGTTCGAGTTAATAGATCTTTTCCACGTTTTTTAGCACGGTAAGCCCTTCTAAGCCTTTCAAGTAATTTTTTTTGTCTAGGAGGGAGTCCTCGCTTTAAGGATCGTCTTGGTCTAGCTGGTAATAATTGTATAAATTGATCCATATTCATTTTCTTGAGTTCTTCTAATGTATATCCTCTGTAATGAAATCTTAATCTATCCAGCTCTTTTTCTGCATCTAATTCATCTTTATCTTCTTCGACTTCCTCAATAATTTCCTCAGAAGGTTCTTCCTTTTCTAATTCTTCTTCCATTTCTTTATTGGTATCTTCATTCGGAGCCATTTTTTAACCAATCTGCTTAATTCTTTAACATTATTCAGTTAATTTTTTCTGTTATAACTTCATACGGTAAGGTTTTTAGTGTTGCTTTTAATTTTAACTTTTAGGTTAAGTCGGTGAAAATCATAAAACTTATAAGTTTTAGATGTAGTTTTGAAGAGAATCCTAGATTCTCAATTCCTTTCAAGATTCTTGATATATTTTCTCACAATACAAAATGCATTAATAGTATTGATTTGGATTAAAAATACGTTTTATATCATTTTCATCAAATTTACCGTTCCATCTTTCTTTAATTATTACATATTTATTTACTTCCTTATTGGGGTTGATAACAGAATGGTAGGTATTTATTTGATTTTGAAATTTAGTACCATTTTCAACATAGTAATAAACTTTATTTCCATTAATGATTATTGGCTTACCATCCAAGATTTCCCAAAATTCATTTCTATTTTTATGGATTTGAATTGATAAACCAAACTCTGGTCTAACAAAAATCAAATTATACTTGGGATAAGTAAATTTAAAGCTATACCACTTGGGAAGTGTGTCAATATAGTCTTTATGAACATCGTATTTTTCTATGAATTGTTCAGGTTTTAAATTGATTTTCCCTGAAGTTTCGTATGTATAAGGATTATAAATAATCTGATGATGTAAAATGTCATTGCTGTAATTAATTTCAATAGGTTCTTTTCCTCTATTAATTATCATGTAATAATCATTAGGTTTTATTAATAGATCATTTCTCTTGATTGCTTCTGTTTTAAAAGAGTTTCCATTTATGATGAAAATATCTTCAAGGTTACTAGGACTTATGATAATCAATAATTCTTTTGAATTATTCTTTCTCAGTGACGTGCTTCTTTCAGATAATATGATCTCTTTCTTCAAATTAAGTTCCACTCCTATTCTATCTCAATATCTAATTCTTTCAATTTCTCTTCAATTTCATTTAAATAAGGCATTGAATCTTGAGCACCCTTTCTAGTAACTGCTATAGAAGCAGCAATCGTTGCATACTTCACGGCATTTATTATTGATAGACCTTGACTAAGTTTACTAGCTAGTACTCCAATAAAGCAATCTCCAGCGCCAACTGTATCTACAGCATTTACTTTTGGAGTCGCTATTTCAATAAACTTATCTTCAGCACCTATATAGATTAAAGACCCCCTATTTCCTAAAGTGGTTATTACATATTTTATACCTAATTTAACAATCTCCCTTGAAGCTTGTATGATTTTAAGTTTCCCTTCACCGGTTAACTCATGTAGATTTAAGAAGGAATGCAATCGATATAGCTCTCCCTCGTTAGGGATAATAATATCAACTTTTTCCAAAATTTCAAGAGGAATTGGCTTCAATGGAGCAGGATTTAAAATTTTTATAACATCTCCTTCTGAAGCAATTTTGAATACTTCCTCAATTGCCTCCATTGGTATCTCCATCTGAACAACTAATGAACTAGCATTTTTGATAACATCGGCTTTAGCTTTTATTTCCTCTACAGATAATTTAAAATTTGCTCCAGGAGCTACACTAATCATGTTTTCCCCTTTATTATCGATCAATATGAAGGCTACACCGCTTGCTTCTTCTGTATCTCTGATTATATGACTCATATCTATAGCCTCTTCAGCTAACTGAGAAACCATTTGATTTCCAAAAGAATCCATACCAATTTTTCCAATGAAAACAGTATTTGCTCCCGATCTAACTGCTGCTACAGCCTGGTTAGC
The DNA here is from genome assembly GCA_029856085.1 of Promethearchaeia archaeon. Lineage (GTDB taxonomy): Archaea > Asgardarchaeota > Lokiarchaeia > Sigyniarchaeales > SOKP01 > Loki-b32. The sequence continues at coordinate 2,591 of JAHQWI010000071.1, forward strand.
ACCTTTGCCACCTAAAAATTGTTTAAAGGTCCCTCCTGTGACAGTTTCTCCTGGATTTGGAAAACGCTCAGAATAGATATTTAAATCCATATTACTAGAACCAATAATTAAAACATAATTAAGCGTTTTACTCATATTATAAACACAGTATATAGATATAATTATGATTTTTATTATTTTTTAAATAATATATTTTATTTTTAATAAAATAGTCTTAAGTTTTTATGTCATATTATCTAAAAAAGGGATTTCTTAAAAAAAAGTAAGAGAAAAATGAAAAAAATAAATATTTAGATTATTCGGAACCTTCTTCCTCAGCTGCTAATTCCTGTTCTAATTCTTCTAATGGAACTGGTGCAGGCGTGGTCAACATACTATAACCAATCCAAATAGCGATGATTGAAATGAGTATAACGAGCAGCCAAATTGGTGCTACGACAAAAAGTCTCCAATCAAGCCAATCGATATCAAATAGATTAGCCCAAGAATCCCACTCACCTGAAGATGGAGCCCAAATCGTGGTAAATAATAAATCTAATATAGATCCCATCGTATAAACTATTGCAATTAAAAGCCCGACAACAATAACAATAGCCCCTATCAATTTATCTTTTGCGATTGTGGTTCAACTCCTTAATTTTTTTTTATCAATTTAGATTTTTTATGTTAAATTTTAATTAAATTGAGTTTAATATTATTTGTTAAAAAATTATTCAATTAAAACCATTCTATTTAAAAATGAAATTAGATTTAAAAAATTAATATCATATTGCAAAAAATGATATTTAGTGTTTTAACACATTAATGATAATCAAATTTTAGGTGTTAAAAGAGATAATAGCCGAACCTTGGGTGGTAATTCTTTTTTCTTGAGTTTCTGTTAATACACTGATTTCTATTAGTTTTTCATCATCTTCTTGATATTTTTTCAGAATTTTACCTTTAAAAGTAAGAATATCATTTTCATTAGCAGGCGCTGAGTAGCGAATTTTGAAATTCTTTAAGGTTCCACCTTTAGCCCAGTTTAAAATATAACTTCCACTCATTGCCATTTGCAACATGCCGTGAGCGATACATCCCTTTAATCCTGTTTTTTTAGCAAACGATTCATCAAAATGAAGTAAGTTATAATCTCCAGAAGCCGATGCATAGTCAACTAATTGAACTCGTGTAATAGGGTCGCTTTTTACTTCAGGGAGTTCCGAACCTTCAGTTAATTCTTTATAATTTATAATTTTATTTGTCATCTTAATCATACTCTTTTAAAATAAATTTAATGGAATACTATTAGGGTGATAATTGCATCAAAAATTTTTTCATTTGTTTCTTTATTTTTTCCTCTTGTTATTGCTGTTACTATATCCATTTTCCCTCGCGATCCTTCTTTTTCAACAAAGTTTTCTACTTTTGTTTGATATGTAATTGTGTCTCCGGCTACACACTGCGAATAATATTTGAATTCTCTTCCACCGTCCAAAAGCTTTTGGTAATCAATACCCAGAGTAGCATAAAAGTTTTTCTTCCCAGAATAAGCCATTCTAGTAAAGAATGTGGGAGGAACAGGGATATCTTTATATCCTTGCTTTTTTGCTTCATTTAAATCATAATAAATTGGGTTGGTATCTCTAATTGCATTCGCAAATTGAGTAATTTTCCATCTACTGATTGTCCTTTCACTGGGTTCAAATTCGTATCCAATAAACTTTCGGTCAAGCATAATACAATTTAAGGTTTAATTCAATATAAGATTTCAATATTTGAGTTTTTAATTTTACAGCTTGTAATATTTTGCGATAAAAATTAAAAGTTTACAATTAAAAGTAATCATTCACTGATAACTTTTCTTAATAAAAACGAAATTTATATTTTTTATACTATTATCAAAGATAGGTTTATTTTAAAATAATCATTGAAAAAAACATAAATATTAGAATTAAGTAATTATTAAAACATTAAAAATATTAACCTAAATGGTTAAATATTTTAGGAGCATTGTGTAATATAAAGATTGGTTAAAGAGGTTAACGAAAAATGGACTTTGATATAAAGCTAAATATGGACGCATGTAACGGGTGTGGTACATGCTATGAGGTATGCCCTTCTGAATGCTTTGGCGAACCTGAGGGTGGGAAAGTAAATGTTATTGAAGAAAACAGAGAAGATTGTGTAGGTTGTAGGGCATGCGAAACTCAATGTCCAGAAGAAGCAATTGAGATAATAGAGAATTAACTTTTCAGAATCGGTAAATTTAATTTCTTTTTTTTATTTTTTCTTTTCTATTTTTGTTTTAAAAACACTGTGAGTATTAGAACCATTAAAATGTTAATTTGAAATTACCATAATAATATTCTGTCACAATTTTTACAGGTCCCTTCGTTTATTTGCATATTAATACAGTTTTCGTGATATGGAGCTTTGCATTCTTTGCAAATAAAAATTTTTCCCATATGTTCAGTAAAATCATAGCCACAATATGCACATTTACTTGTATAAGAAAAATTATCAGAACTATTTGCATCTAATTCGACTATTTGGGAAGTTCCTGTTAATCCTGTGCTCCCAGAAGTGGGTGTTAAATAGTTGTTTTGTTGGATTTCTGTTGATGCTTGATAATGTTGCTGTTGAGATTGAGTTTGAGTTTGAGGTGTTTCCCAATCAGAAACATATCCTGTTGCGGGGGTTTTTGAAATGCCCATCTTTTGAGATACTTTCTCATCTAGAATATTTGTCATAATTAATGCTGATGCATATTTACCTTTAGCTCCTCCTTTCTGTAAGTGTGTGTGACTTATCATATGAATAATTCGCCCTCCCATTTTTCCATAATCAAATTCTACGAGTACAGGAGATTCTCCCCATTTATTTTGAAGTTCCCAAGAATTAATTAATACTCTGACGGCTTCATGATTAATAATCTGGATTGGAAAAGAGCGGGTTTCTAACCACCAGCGAAATTCAGTTTTCTTTGTATTTTTCCCTGTTTGCTTCTGCCATTTACTCTGTTGGATTTCGCTTAAAACCCCCTCTAAAAATGGATGATCTGGTTGAATAATTTGACAAGGGACAACTGCATCGGCGGTTTTTGCACGATTCCATCTTATATACCCCGGAAAAATATTTTCTATGATACTTTGCAGTGCCCAATCAGTAGTCATTAGCCATCCACCATTTGTTACAAAATCTTTCACTTTTGGATAAGCAGCATGGGGGATATCACTACCAGGGCACCCTATAAGAACTACATCATACTGTGATAGATTTTCTTTCATGATTTCTCTTTCTTTTACAACTTTTTTCACTGAAGCGTACATATGTTCTACCACTTTTTTAGGTTTTTCATACCTTCCACTAATCGCTAAAATTTTTCCATGTTTTTCTACAGCTTCTACAACATCCTTTTTATTCAGTGCTTCCATCTTGCGCTTCTTTACTTCCGAATAGATGTCTTTCATACTCATTTGATCAGCCTTTAAATAATATTATAAGGAATTTAGTGTTATTTTATAATTATTATAAAATAATTATTATATATATTTTGATTGGAAGGTATATTATTGTCAAAATTAAAAGAGTTAGGACAACCTTCTGAATTTTGGGAATATTTCGAACAAATTACTAAAATCCCTCGATGTTCAGAGCACGAAGAAAAAGTGAGAACTTATATAAAGGAAGAAGCTGAGAAATTAGGGTTTAAAACTGAAGTTGATAAAACAGGTAATCTTGTAGTACGAGTTTCAGCAAAAAAAAAACCAAAAGATAAAGTTGTTTTACAATGTCATATGGACATGGTGTGCGAAAAAAATGAGGGGGTTTCTCATGATTTTTCTAAGGATCCATTAAAATTAAAAATAATTGAAATTGACAATGAAAAATGGGTTACCGCTGAAGGAACTACATTAGGTGCTGATAATGGGGTTGGTATAGGGTATTTATTAACACTTATGAAAAAAATTCATGATGGGGAATTGAACTTCGATTCACTAGAATTTGATCTTTTGTTTACTGTTGATGAAGAAATAGGTTTACGTGGAGCATTCAAAATTGACGATGATTTAATACAGGGGAATTTCCTTATTAACTTAGATGCAGAAGACGAGGATTCCGTGACAATTGGCTGTGCAGGAGGAAGAGTGACTTTTTTTCATATAAAAAAGGAAACGTTTAAGATAAATAGGGAAGAAAATCTAATTCCAATAAGAATTTTTGTATCTGGTTTGATTGGCGGACATTCAGGTGTTGATATTCATCTAGGAAGAGGAAATGCATTAAAAATCATAGGGGAAGTGCTATGGAAAATAAATAACAAGTATATGATATGTATTAACTCTATTAATGG